>JAHFHZ010000007.1 GCA_023246715.1 Candidatus Magasanikiibacteriota bacterium
TCGAACAGCCGCCCGAAATGACTGGTACCCCGCTGATTTAGCAAATGGAATACCAAACTAAAAACCCTCGACGCGAGGGTTTTTAGTTTTTTTGAATCAGGCTGGTTGTAATGTTTTTGATCACCTCCGCCTCGGTAGTTTTGAGAGGCTTGCCTTCCACGCGAAACGCGGCTTGCTTTTTATCGCCCGCAGCCCCCCAAGGCTTGCCTAATTCAACGGCCGAATAATCCCGCTCTGAATTAATCAGCACGTGAATCGCCGGGGTGGGGCCGTCAGTCGTTTCTTCGTAAAACAACACAATCACCTTGGCTTCGGGGGAGTTCCCGATTAGTTCTTCTACCAAGCCTTTTAAATCTTCCGGGTGAGCGCCCGCGTGCGTAAATTCATCTCGCGTAATGGAGGCATAAACCAAGCCGGCATTCTGATCGCTTTGCAAATGCGACAACGCCTGCCCCCAGAGTTTGAGAGTGGCCAGAGATTTGGTGCGGTAGAGGTGTTGAATGATCGTATCGCGTTCGGCCCCGAGGGTGATCAGTTCGCTCGCTAAGCCCAGCACGTGCGGAGTGACGTTGGGTGTTTTAAAACTGCGCGTTGCCGCGATCATGCCGGTTAATAAAGCAGTGGCCATTTGGGCGTCAATCCAATGCTCGCCAATTTGTTTGATCAAGCCAAAAACAATTTCGGCCGTGGCCGTAGCGGTGACCGAAATAAAATTCAATTGTCCGTATCGTTCGTTCGCGCTGTGCCGATCAATATTTACTATCGGCGTGCGGTAAAATAAGTCAGTATTATTGAAAAACAATTCGCCGAGGCCGGCCAAATCAACCGTATTGAGCGTAATGATCAAATCATATTTAAAGGTAGATTGCGCGGTGCGCAAATCGTTGCGGGTAATAATCCCGCTTTTTGGTGTCAGATAAATGGACAGCGTGTGATTTTGAATGTCATAGCTCAAGGTATCCACCTCGGCCTTGGAAGTATCCACTTTGATAATGAATTTTTGCAGATGGGCTAGGGCCGGTTGAATTTTGTTCAAGCCTGGGAGAAATTTGAGTTGCTTTGGCAGGTTAAATTCTGGGCTGGCCACGTCTACCTGCTTGCCTTGCTTCTCAAGCCATTGCTTGAGTGACAGCGCGCTGCTCGCGCCATCGATTTGTTCCGATACGCCAAAGACGAGCAAAATGTGGTTGCTCTTTTGGAGTAAGACGCGGAGTTGTTCATGATCAGTTAGGGCCATATATAATTCGGCGTTCCGAACGCCCCATTATAACAGTTCAAAATGGGGGTGTCAACTATCGTAGTCTGGGCGATTTAGGCCTGTGGTAACCTTGCCTTTTTTGCGCTTATTTTATACAATAAACCATATTTTGAGCTTATGAAAGAACTGCCGAAAAGTTACGAGTCTGCCAAGTATGAAGAGTCCATTTACCAGCTCTGGGAAAAGAGCGGTTTTTTTCGGCCCGAAGGATTGCCGGATGCCGCCGGCCAGGGCGAACCATACGCCATCATGATGCCACCGCCGAACGTTACGGGCGTGCTGCACCTGGGCCATGCCCTTGAAAATTCTTTAATGGACACCATGGCCCGCTACCAGAGGATGCGCGGCAAACACGTGCTACTCCTGCCCGGCACCGATCACGCGGCCGTTGCCACTCAGGCTAAAGTAGAAAAATTGTTGCAAGCCGAGGGCGTGAAACATCCGCGCGAACAGCTTGGCCGAGAAAAATTATTAGAGCGCATTCGCGCCTATTCCGAAGAGTCTAAGGCCATTATTTTACAGCAGATTAAAAAAATGGGTACCAGCTGTGACTGGTCACGCTTAGCGTACACCTTTGATGAACAACGCAACCAGGCGGTGAATGAAATTTTTAGCCGCATGTACCAAGACGGCCTGATTTATCGCGGTGCCCGGGTGGTGAACTGGTCGGTAAAAGGCCAATCCACCTGTAGCGACGATGAGTTGGTGTATGTCGAGCGTCCGGCCAAGCTCTACTATTTTAAATACAGTCACGATTTTCCAATTACCATCGCCTCCACCCGCCCCGAAACCAAACTCGGCGATACGGCCGTGGCTGTGAATCCCACTGATGAGCGTTACCGCCATTTGATCGGTAAAATTTTTACAGTTGATGTCGGCGCGGCTGAGCCGCTTAGTTTAAAAATTATTGGTAGCTCCGCAGTTGACCCGGCGTTTGGCACGGGCGCGCTTGGCGTTACCCCGGCGCATAGCCAAGTTGATTTTGATGTCTACGAACAACAGAAAGCCGCCAACGACCCGATTGGCCTGGTGCAAGTAATTGGCCAAGACGGGAATATGACCGCCGCGGCTGGTGGATATGCCGGCCTCACTGTTGTAGCTGCGCGCGAAAAATTCGTGGCTTGGCTTACAGACCAAGGCTTGCTCGAAAAAACCGAGGATATTAGCCAAAACGTTGGCACGCACGAACGCTTTGGCGATGTGGCCGAAGCGCTTCCGCTCACGCAGTGGTTCGTGGCCGTGAATAAAGAAATTCCGGGCCGGGGCAAGACCCTGAAAGAATTAATGCGCCAAGCGGTTGAGAGCGGCCATAATGGTGACCCGGCGCAAAAAGTGCGCATCACTCCCGAGCGCTTTGAAAAAATTTATTATCATTGGATTGAGCATCTGCGCGATTGGTGTATTTCCCGCCAGATTTGGTGGGGGCATCGGATTCCAGTGTGGTATCGGGGGGAAGAATCCTATGTAGGAGCCGAAGCCCCTCTGGGTGAGGGTTGGGCGCAAGACCACGACACGCTCGACACCTGGTTCTCATCTGGTCTATGGACGTTTTCCACCCTTGGTTGGCCCGCCAAAACCGCCGATCTTAAAAATTTCCACCCCACCAGCTGGATGCAAATGGGTCACGAAATTTTGTTTTTCTGGATGGCCCGGATGATTTTAATGTCCACCTACGCCCTCGATCAGATTCCGTTTAAAGACGTCTACATCCACGGTATTCTGCGCGACGAGTTGGGTAAAAAGTTTTCCAAATCCAGCGGCAACGGCGTTGACCCGATCGAAGTGATTAAACAGTACGGCTGCGACGCGCTGCGCTGGAGCGTATTATCGGGTATTTCGCCCGGTAATGACTCGCGCTTTTACGATGAAAAAATCGAAGGCGCGCGTAACTTGGTAAATAAGCTCTGGAATATCTGCCGGTTCATGCTGTTGAGTATTAGTAATCCAGACTCGAAATTGCGGAAAGGGATTTTGCCCGCAACGAATGAGGCGTCAGGGTTGGCGGACGCTTGGATCGTGCACCGTTTGGAACGCGTGCGCCGTGACGTCACGGAGAACTTGGAACGGTTTAATTTTTCGTACGCCGGGGAACGATTGCGTGATTTTACCTGGAATGAATTAGCCGATTGGTATTTGGAAATTGCAAAAATCGAAGGAGGCAAGGACGAATTGCTGAATTACATTTTTAATACTCTATTGAAATTATGGCATCCATTTATGCCATTTGTGACTGAGGCCATTTGGCAGGAAGTGTACGGACAAGAAAATTTGCTCATGGTTGAACAATGGCCAGCAATGGATCCTCTTATTGATGAATTTGGCGAAGCTCATTATTTTGAACATCTTGAACCAACCATGGCCGAAGCAGATTTTGCTAGTTTTCAAGAAATTGTTACCGCCATTCGTTCCGCGCGCGCCGATAACAAAGTTGAACCAGCGAAAAAGATCGCCGTATATGTTAAAGAGAAAACCCCGTTGTGTAAAAATAATGCAGCTATACTGAAAGCGCTGGCTCGTATTTCCGATTTGACTGTCGCTCAAGACACTCAGAAACCTGAAGGTGCTATAGCACTGACAGCCGGAGGTGTAGAAATTTTTATTGACCTGGCTGGAGCAATTGATCCTGAAAAAGAAAAAGCCCGGCTCGAAAAAGAACTCGCCGAAGTCGCGGCCTACATCCCCGCGCTCGCGGCCAAACTACAAAACCAGGATTTTGTCGCCCGCGCGCCTGAAAAAGTAATTGCGGGGGAAAAGGCCAAACTTGCCGCCGCCGAAGAGAAACAAGCCAAACTTAAACAACAACTAATTGCGCTCAGCGCCTAACGTGTATGGATAAACAACAAACGGAAAAATACCAAAAAACCCAGTCTGTATTAATGGTAGATAAAAACAATAACGATATTCCCGATGCCCTGGAAGATGGGACGTATTTTGATCTCACCAACGTATCGGGCAGCCCGCAACCAAGTGGTTTTGGCAAATTAATGCGCAACTTGTTTATGAGTTGGGGAAAGCAGCATCTACGGGTGAGTAAGATTAAAAATCAACTTACTAAATTTGAACAGGCGCAAAAAGAGAACCCCCCAGCCACCAAGCCCTTGCCACCAACCGAGCCAGCCAAGATTAACTGGGAAAAGTTCCGTATTTTTTTAGCCATTGATGCCATTGTGTTTCTGGGTATACTCTATTATTTTTTCCTTCGCAAATAATATGGTGGATACTAACCCTCAAAAAATTGCCGAACTCCTTGAGCGTGGCGTAGAAAATATCTACCCCAAAAAAGAATTTTTAGAAGCTCGCCTGAAAGAAGGCAAACTAACGCTTTATACCGGGTATGATCCCACGGCCGACACGCTGCGTATTGGTCATGGCATTACACTTTTAAAATTGCGCCAGTTTCAAGAGCTCGGCCACAAAGTAATCATGCTGATTGGGGATTTTACCGGCATGATTGGCGACCCCACCGATAAATCCGCCGCCCGCAAAAAATTAATCCGAGATGAAATACTGGCCAATTGCAAAGAATATCAAAAACAGGCTAGGGCGATTTTGGATTTTAGCGGGGACAATCCCGCTGAACTCAAGTTCAATAGTGAATGGCACAGCAAAATGAACTTCGCCGAGGTACTGGAATTGGCCGGTCATTTTACTGTCCAGCAAATGCTGGAGCGGGATATGTTCGAGCGCCGGGTTGCCGAAGAAAAACCAATCTATCTGCATGAATTTCTGTACCCGCTCATGCAAGGTTACGACAGTGTGGCGATGGATGTTGATGGTGAAGTCGGCGGCAATGATCAGACATTCAATATGCTGGCCGGGCGCACATTGATGAAAGAAATCAAAGGCAAAGAAAAATTTGTCCTGACCACCAAATTGTTAGCCGATGATAGTGGCAAAAAAATGGGTAAGAGCGAGGGTAATATGATCGCGCTCTCCGACAGTCCCGAAGACATGTTCGGCAAAGTGATGCGCTGGAGCGATACCATGATGAAGAATGGTTTTGAGTTATGTACACGTGTGCCGACGGCAGAATTTGAAGAAGTTTTGCAGGCCAGCAATCCCCGCGACGCCAAGTTACGTTTGGCGTACGAAATTACCAAAACATTTTTGGGTAGCGCGGCGGCCACCGAAGGCCAAAGCTGTTTTGCCGAAGTGATTCAACACAAAGAAGTGCCCGCTGTCATTGCCGAGTTGAAACCAACGGAGTATGACATTATTACGGTCTTGGCTGTCTCGGGTATCGCCAAAAGCAAAGCCGAGGCCCGCCGCCTGGTTGAACAAGGCGGGGTAAAAATTAACGGTGAAAAAGTAATCGAGATTACGGCGCTTACCAAGCCCGGCGATACCGTGCAAAAAGGCAATCGCTTTTTCGTCAAAGTTATTTAAATTATGCCTCGTCAATTCAGCATCGGCCGTTTTTTGGATCTTACTAGTCGCGACGAAGATATACTCCGGGAGCGCCTGGCCAAAATAGCGGCCACGCCAGGTATTGAACATGTAGAAATTTTGTGGGAACAAGAAGAATTCAGTGATGCTTTTTTTGCCGAAATGCAAAACAGTCTGGCCGGTATCCGCAAAATCATTCACGCCCCGTTTATTAACACCAGCTTGGTGGGGCACCGCGTCGTTAACCAGGCAGTGATGGCCCTGCACCAAAACGTCTACGATCGGGCGCTCGCGCTCGGCGCCGAAGTATTCACCATTCACGCCGGGCACCAGTCTGTTTTTCAAACGAACGCCGAAGTAAATGAATTATTATTAGAATCCCTTGGCCAGCTTAAGATTAGTCCGCAGCTCAAGCCCACGCTCGAAAACATGCCTCACGGCAAGCGGGTGATCGATTATTCAACGCTCAGTTCCTTGGTTGAACTCGAAGCCGCCGGCAACCAGCTGCCTGACTTCGGTTACACCGTGGATATTGGGCATGTAATCCAAAACAGCGAAGTCTGGCCGGAATGGTTTATTCGCAATAAAAATCGCATCTACAATATTCATTTTCACGATGCTGTTAAAAATGGCAAAGGGCATTTACAGCTCGGCACCGCCGATTTAAATCCAGCCGAATTCATTGGATTTTTGATCGAACAAGGGTACGACAAATTCCTGAGCCTCGAAGTGGTAGGGGAGTCCGAGATTAATAAATCCTGGGAATGGTTAACCCAGCTAACCAGCGGCTTATGATGCAACACGTGCATGATAAAATTGCGGATTTATTGCGCGATATTGGCGTGGAGGGCGAAATACAACTCACGGTGCCGCCCAATCCCGAGCTCGGTGACGTGGCCTTTGCTTGTTTTAATTTGTCTAAACAACTCCAAAAAAGCCCAGCCGCTGTGGCGCAAGATTTAATGAACAAGCTAGAAGCGCATCATTTTGAACGGTATCCGCTGGTGCAGGATGCGGCTACCGCCGGTCCGTACTTGAATTTTTTTATCAAGACCTCTGAGCTCGCCAAATTGGTACTCACGGGAATCGCCGAACAAGGCGAGGCCTATGGCCATACCGCCGTTGGCGCGGGCAAAAAAGTGTTGATCGAATACCCCTCCGAAAATACCCATAAAGAATTCCATATTGGTCATTTGCGTAACGTGTGCATCGGCAATACGCTGGTACAACTCTATCGCGCCAGCGGCTACGATCTGACCGCGATTAACTACATCAACGATTTTGGCGCACACGTGGTGAAGTGTTTGTGGGGGTTACGTAAATTTCATGCCGGGGTGGAGCCACCGGCCAATCCGCAACGTTGGCTGGGGGTAGTGTATGCCGAAGCGAGCAAGTATATCAAAGAACACGAAGTAGAAGTAAAACCCGAACTGGATGAACTGCAAAAAAAACTCGAAGCCCGTGATCCCGAAATCTGGCCGTTATTTGAAACTACCCGGGCCTGGAGCCTGGAGGGTTTTAAAAAAATAGATACTGAACTCGGCATTAGCTACACTCGAATTTTTTTGGAAAGCGAAGTCAAAGACCGCGGCCAACAATTGGTGGATGAATTACTCCAAAAAGGCGTGGCCACGGTGGGCGAAAAAGGAGCGATTATTATTGATTTAACGCCGTATGATTTAGATATCGCCATGGTGCGTAAATCCACCGGCGCTGGGGTATACCTCACGAGCGATTTGGCGTTGGCCGAGAAAAAATTTCAGGAGTTCCCGGTTGATGAGTCCATCAACATCACCGGTATTGAACAAAATTTTTATTTTAAACAATTGTTTAAAGCATTAGAGCTCTCTGGCTTCCAGAAAAAAATGACCCACATTGGTTACGGCCTGGTAAACCGTCCTGACGGAAAAATGTCCTCGCGCCTCGGCAACGTTATTTTATACGACGAACTGCGTGATGAAATCGCGCACCGGCTCTGGGAAGCATCGGCTGCCCGCCATGCCGACTGGCCGCAAGAAAAATTGACCGCCTTGGTAAAAACCCTCACGCTCTCGGTACTTAAGTTCAGCATGCAGCAACACGAAGCCGCTAAAAATATTACCTTTGATTTGGAACAAGCGACCAACTTTGAAGGGTACAGCGCTCCCTATGTGTTATACGTGGTGGCGCGCATCAACAGCCTGTTCAAAAAAGCCGGGCACGGGCGCGGTCTGATGGTTGTTGATTATGACTTGTTGATCGAGAAAGAAGAGAAGCAATTATTATTGGTGTTAGCTGATTTTCCAACGGTGCTCCAAAAAGCCCTGAATCATCACAATCCGGCCGTTATTAGTAAATATTCATTTGACCTTGCCAAAACTTTTAATGATTGGTATGCTAATCAGCTGATTGTTGACGTTGAGGCGGAATTGCAAAGCGCTCGCCTGGCTTTGGCCAGCGCCGCGCAGACGGTTTTAACGGCGGCCTTGGGGTTGCTTACGATCACCACCGTAGACGAAATGTAAAAAGCATCTCGTTATTTGAAAACTAAAGAGGGAAGGGCATCTGCCCGCCCTCTTTTTTTGCAAGTGAAATAAGCTTGTCTAAAAAGAGGGGTACAGATACCCTGGGCAATTACGCCCGGCCTCGCGCCGCAAACCTTCTGGGGAGGAGGAATCCCATGCTGCCGAAAAATGAGCTGTTCTGCCCCTCCTTTGAGGGAGGGCCGGGCAGCAACATTGTATTTTTCCCCTGCCACATGCTGTCAGGGGACCCCCGCGACTCCACGCCCGAGCGGGAGCGCTCCACTGAGCTGATCTTCGCGGACCGCCGAGCGCGCGGCCTGCCCGTACCAGCCGACCCGGCCAACCCGGGTTGCGCAAGCTGGCTTGACTTCGAGCTCCGGCCCGCCAACTGGCCGGAGGCGCCCTCGACATGGTTCGTGTTTTTGATCATCCCCGTCGGCCCGCGGACCTTCTATGCCGCCATCAATGACGGCACTGCCGAGAAGGCCTCTACGGCCTACACGTGGGTCGAAGCCGCACTGCTCGCAGCCATTGCCTATGGCAAGTCGCGGGGCTGGCGGATCACCATCGGCCTCGGCGCGGCCACCAAGAACGCCACCGGTCACGGGACGCTCCTCGTGAAGCGTCACCCGGAGGTCTTCAACGACGTGAGCATCACTCACGGCGACGCTGAAACGACCTGGTTCGCCGACCAACTGCTACGGCAAGCCGGCCCCGTGCCTGGCTTCCACGCCGCCATCATCGGCGCCGGGGGGGCTATTGGGGCTCTGGCTGCCCAACAAATGGTCCGCCATCGGCCCGGGCTCATCGTCCTGGTTGGACAGCCCGATGCCAAGGATGCTCCCTTCGACAATTGCCCCAAGCGCCAGCGCCTCAAAGCGGTGCGCCACCTGGTGATGGCCGAGGCGGTCAAGATTGGCTACCCGTTGGAGGTGGTGATCAGCGACGATAAGAGCGCTGCCTGTCGCCAGTACGACGTGGATGTGGTGGTCGTCGCCACCAACGGCACCGACATGCGGCTCAGCCCCGAAGAGGTCCGTGATCACACCAAAGGCCGCAGGAAAGGAGTCCTGGGCCTCGACATCACTACCCCCTCCGCTTTCATCTGGCGGCCGGAGTGGGACAAGCACCACGTCATCGTCACCGCTGGCTGTGCCCGCCTCACCATGCGTCACATCCCCGGCGGGTTCGACCGCTGGGGACACCGACAGATTGGGGCCGGGGGCCAGTCGTTCAGCAGCTTTTGGGGCTGTGCCACGGGTGCCGGTGCTCTGAGCATCTTCCGTCCCTCTGGCACCCACTGCGTCGGCCAGGAGATCAGCCTCATCCAGGCTGACGAGTGCGCCGACAACCTGCGCCGCCTGGGAGTCGGCCCGGCCCACCCACATTCCTTCGGCCGGCCGGTGCCCATGCACCGGTTCTGCGAATTCACGCGAGCCGTGACATCCCGCTAGCTAGCGTCCCCGCGCTAAGCGGGTTACGCCCACCATTCATTGCTCCGCCTTCGCGCGGAGCTTCTTCTTTTTTAGGGGCGTTGAATATGCTATACTGAATCTTGTATGATCATCGATTTGTTCTCAATTCTTCCGTTGACCTGCGCCATTTTCGTGCTTCTGTTTGGGTTTTACATGCTATTTAGTAATTACCGCTCACCGTTGCATCAGTTGCTATTTGGTTTCACGATGAGCATGTTTTTATGGCAGTTTGGCACGTTTATGATGTTTGCCAACCGTGAGAATCCACAGCTGGCTTTGATTTGGGATCGCGTGGTGTACGCCGGTGTAATATTTATGCCGCCATTCATGCATCATTTCAGCCTGCTGTTCACCGGGCGCACTGGTCAACAAAAAAATTTGTTGCGACTGAATTATTTTTTGGCGATCTTATCCTTAATCGCCAGTCGCACCACCTATTTTGTCGATGATATTTATGTCTATTCCTGGGGCGCGCATTCCCAGGCCCGTATTCTCCACCATATTTTTTTAGGCTATTTTTTTGTTGGCACCGGGTTATTTTTCCGTAACATCCTCACATATTACCACACGTTGAAAGACCTGGTGCACAAAGCCCAAACTATTTATGTATTTATCGCTTTTGCCATCGTGATTTTTATTGGGGGCTCCGCCTATCTCTATGGGTACGGCATCGACACCAAATTTCCGTTTGCTTATTTTAGCGGCTTGATTTTCCCCATCATGTTGGCCTACACTGTCACGCGTCATCATTTGCTTGGCACCAAAGTTATCACTACCGAAATCCTGGTCGGCCTGGCCGATTTTGTTCTGGTAATTCAGCTTTTTTTGGCCCGGTCGCTCACCGAGATTGTCTTGCGTATTATTATTGTTATCGGCGTCAGCATCATCGGTTTGTTTCTAATTAAATCCGTGCGAAAAGAAGTTACTCGGAGCGAAGAATTAACGGTGCTGACTAGCTCGCTCCGGCAGGCCAACATCCGTTTGCAAGAGCTCGACCGCCAAAAAACCGAATTTTTGTCTATTGCCAGCCATCAGCTACGCACGCCGCTTTCGATCATTAATGGCTATATCGAACTAATCAAAGAAGGTGATTATGGCAAGGTGGGCAAAAAAATGAAAGAAGTGCTTGGCAACATGGATGAAAGTAACGGGCGCTTAGTAAAGTTGGTAGATGAATTTTTAAATGTCACTCGTATTGAACAAGGACGCACTAAGTTTATTTTTGAAAAAGGCGATTTAAACAGCACGGTCACGAGCGCGGTGGCCGAGCTGAAAGAACGGGGTGAACAGCGCGGCCTCAAGCTGCATTGGAAACCTCCCGCGTTCCCGGCTATGGTAGCAATGGACGAAGAAAAAATTCGCAACGTGGTATTCAATTTTATTGATAATGCCATTAAGTATTGTGATCAGGGGATAATTGAGGTGATCGTCGAAGATGACAAAGATGGTATTATTTTGCGCGTGCGCGACCGTGGCCTGGGGTTTGATGAACATGATCAATACAATTTTTTTCAAAAATTCTATCGTGGCGAAAATGTAAAAGGGGTTAATGTCACTGGTACCGGTTTAGGCTTGTATGTTTGCCGGATGTTTATCGAGGCTCATCACGGCCGGGTCTGGGCCACCAGCCCCGGGTTAAAAAAGGGGAGTGAATTTGGTTTTTGGCTGCCCGCTACTCAGCCAGCCGTGCCCCCGGCGCCCAGCCCCACGCCCGCCGAACCGGTCGGTGCCGCAGCACTTATCTAGGATTGTCTTTTCGGTTGCTTTGGTATAGTATAAATTTTGCTTTTAGCGTATCTAAAAATAAAGATTTTAGTATGATTTTTCAAAAACCCGCGCCTAAATTACCCATGCCCATGGTGCCAGAAGATCAGCTGGGCGGCCAGCCTGTCCGCGACGAAATTGAAACCGTTGTTGGCCCTTCGGTAAATGTTGAAGGTGATTTTGTTTCGGAAGGGAATATTGTTGTTAAAGGCAGCGTGGCCGGGAGTGTTACCACTAGCAAGCACCTGCTCATCGAGCAAGGGGCTCGCGTGGTTGCCAATGTGCGGGCCGGGAGTGTCAAAATCTCTGGCGACCTGAAAGGAAACATGAAAATTCGCGAGTCGCTCGAACTTACTGCCACGGCGCGGGTAATTGGTGATGTGGAAGTTAAAGTGTTGGTAATGGAAGCGGGTGCTTTGCTATATGGCAAAGTAGCCATGCTGGGCATCGATGGTGTCGAAGGTAAACCTGGTCGCTCGGGCAGCCGCGGCGCGTCAAAGAGATCAGAAGAATTTCAACCTCTTGAAATTATAGAGTAAAGCAAGATTTTGTTGGTATTGTATGTACGTGTATTTGTACGACAATTTTTTGCGTCATAAACGGTTTGCGGCTGATATCAAGACAATGGAAATTCGTTTGACGGACTATGGTATTGCCGGGAAAATTTTACGCATCAATAATTATACCGATGCCAAACCGATTATCGAGGATGAAGTCAAACGCGGCGCCAAAACTGTCGTGATTGTTGGTAATGATGATTCGTTTGGACAAATTTTGTCGCGGGCGGCCACTGTGCCGATCACTTTTGGATTTTTGCCCGTCGGCCCGAACAACAGTATCGCCGAAATTTTGGGGATTACCCCCGGGACGTTAGCCGTTGATGTGTTGTCTCGTCGGCGCCGGCAACTGCTTGATATCGGTTGGGCGAACAATTGGTGTTTTATTGGGCAGTTGCGCATTCCTCCGGCCAAAGTAGAAGTTACCTACGATGAACGCTTTACCGTGCGAGCCAAAGATTTGCTCGAGGTTGTTGTTTGTAACTTGAAGCCCTACGTTTTTAAATCCGGCCAGCCAAGCGATCCCGAAAAAATCGTGCACCCGCAAGATGGGAAACTAGAAGCTTTTTTACGTCCCTTGACAAAGCGCCGATGGTGGGGCTATATGGGTGAGGAACCCAGTGTTTTTCCGTTTGAAGAAATGGTCATCCGCGGTGAAAAACCTTTTATGGTGGAAGCTGACGGAAAAGTATCCAAAGAAATAAAGCTCACGATCCGTTTGGCTCACCACAAGATCGATTTGATTGTGGGTCGGGAGCGGCAATTTTAGAAAAAAATACGGGCGAGTGGCGAAATTGGTAGACGCACTACCTTGAGGTGGTAGCGGCCGCAAGGTCTTGAGAGTTCGAATCTCTCCTCGCCCACCAGTAAAAACATCCTACGCGGGATGTTTTTTGTTCACATGATGAGTTGCAGAAGGCTTCATCAAGCGATATACTACGTACAAATTAAAGCGAGTTACCGTAAAAGTATATGCGTTTTCTATTAGGTTTCGCCCTTGCTGGCGTCGGCGTGCTCTTGGTAATTAAATCCGAATGGTTTATGCAGAATTTTGGAGCCATTCCCTGGGCCGAAGAACACCTTGGTACGAGCGGCGGGAGTCGGCTAATGTATAAACTCATTGGAATCGGCTTTATTTTTATTGGCTTTGTTTTAATTACCAATTTAACCGACGGTTTTTTAAACGCCACGGTGGGCAGAGTCCTTGTTCGATAAAATTATTTTTTGTGAGCAACATGCCAGTATGAGTTCGGCCGGAATCTCTCTGATTAATCCCCATCTTGTTTTTGAAAAAATTTCCCTTAGCGAAGGTATGCGCGTGGCCGACTTTGGTTGCGGACGAACCGGTCATTTTGTGTTTTCGGCGTCTCGGGTAGTTGGTGAAAAGGGGATTGTCTACGCCGTTGATATCATGAAAGATGTGCTCGAGAGCCTTAAAAGCCGTTTGCGCAGCGAAGGTTATGGTAATGTGGAAACTGTCTGGTCCGATATTGAGCGCCCAGGAAAAACCGCCATTGCTCCCGGCAGTCTTGACGTTTGCTTCATAGTTAACGTACTCTGTCAGGTGCACGACCGTTCGGCTGTTCTGGCCGAGGCTTCCCGGCTGTTAAAGCCCGGCGGCCTATTGGCTATAACCGAATGGGCGCGGCCGCTTGGGCCGCTTGGCCCTGGCGAAGGCAAACTTCTGACCCCCGAAGCCTTGAGCGCTCTAGGTTTGGACGCGCAGCTCGAACGGGTTTCCAGCTTTGAATTAGGCGATTATCATTACTGTTTAATTCTTTCTCGCAAGTAGGTTATAAAATTCTATGCAGTTGAGTAATCTGTTGTATACGTCGTATTGGTTTAGCCAGCCATATATTGCCCGTGGCGCTACCGCCTGGGCGTGGATTAGTATTTTTTTGGCCTTGGTTTTGATTGGTATTGTTGCGCAAATCGTCCGCTCCACGAGTGTTGATCAATTAAAGCAAGAAGTTTTGCGCAAAGTAAGCTTGCTCACACTCACCTTTGGCTTGTTGGGGTTAATTTGGTTTTTCTTGCGGCAGGAACGCATCCCTTTCTTGGCCTGGCGGTTTTGGCTGCTGCTGTGGGTGTTGGGTTTTGTCTGGTGGGCAGCCTCCACCTTGCGTTATATCCTCAAGCGCGTGCCGCAAATTCGCTCCGAACATGCTGAGCGTGCCAAACGCGACAAATATCTTCCTAAACCATCAAGGGGGTAACTCATTAATCGATTAAGGGGGGTCTATGCCAAAGGGCGGCCAGGCTAAAAATTTGGGCGGTTGGGGAGAAACTCAAGCCTGCAACTTTTTAACACGCTCCGGATTTAGTATTGTGGAGCGTAATTATTTCACCACGGCTGGAGAAATCGACATCATCGCTCGCGCTCCGGGTGGGGAATATTATTTTATTGAGGTAAAAACTCGTCAACAAGGGGATTTTGCAACCGATACGGCAATCACGCCGTTCAAAAAAATGAAAATTCAAAAAACACTGCGCCGTTACTGCTATGATCGGAGAATTTCCGATCAGCACGGCCTAATCACTGCCGGCCTATTGGTAACGATTAATCGGTTTGCTGGTAGCATAAAGTTCCGTTTAGCCGTATACTGTTGACAGGCGTTCGATATTTTGATAGGTTAAAGCGCGCCCAGTTTAGGTGGGCGCGTACTTCAAAAAATATATTTTTTTAATATCCAACCTTAAGATATGATGAATTTTAAACAAGAACAGACCTACGTAATGGTAAAATCCGATGGAGTCAAAAAAGGACTGATTGGCGAAATCATTCGCCGTATTGAGCAGCGCGATCTAAAGGTCGTTGCCCTTGAAATGTTCCAGCCAACGAAAGAACAAATCGATAATCACTACCCTAAGGATGAAGCTTGGATTGCTCGCATGGGCCAAAAAACCCTTGGTACCTACGAAAAATACGGCATTGATGTGAAAAAAGAACTTGGCACCGACAATGATTTGGAAATTGGCAGAATGGTCCGCGGGTGGGTGGTGGATTATATGGTTTCCGCCCCGCTGGTGCGTATGGTAATCGAGGGTGTGCACGCGGTTGATATGGTCCGCAAAATTTGCGGCGCTACTCTGCCGTATCTTTCGGACATGGGCACTATTCGCGGTGATTACTCCGCCGATTCTCCGGCAGTGGCCAACGCTGAACGTCGGGCCGTTATGAACCTCATTCACGCCTCCGAAACTCCACAGGAAGCCGAGCATGAGATTGCCTACTGGTTTGGCGGTCGCGATGTCGTTTTTAGCTATCAGCGCTTTAGCGACGGGGTCTAAAAATCTTCATTTGACAGGTGGATAACCCGTGGCTATACTACCAAATAGTCTGGTCACGGGGAGGCCAAAAATGTTCTACAATAAACGTTCCCAGGTTTACCAATATTTATTGCGCCCGTGGGTGCAATGTGCGGTTTACCACATACCTGCTGGAACATAGCGCCTCCTCACTTACTGGACTAGTGAATAATCACCCCGCGGTGGTTATTTTTATTTCCAAAACAAAAACCCCGCCAACATGGCGGGGCCGAAGAAATTTGTGGTATTAAGCGGTTTGCTTAACCAGGGTGCGGCGGCAAGAAGAGCAAGCCTTCAGGCGCTTGCCTGCCAAAACCACGAATTGCAGATTAGGTTTTTGACGGCGGGGTACTTTGCGTTTGGAGTGACTCACGTGGTTCGCCCGGGCCGAAACCTTATCGCATAAAAGACAAATACGACTCATATGATTGCCTTACTCGCTAGGATGAGTATATAATTAAAAGTTACTGGACACTGCCAAGCCAAGTTAGAGCCAGGCTATGTGCAAAAAGTATACGTTATTCACTTTTCTTTGTCAATATGGAGCTTGTTTCGCTGCTGCTATACTTCATTGTCATTATTCCCTCGAGCATTATTCATGAATACTCCCATGGCTGGGCGGCTGAGCGGCTCGGCGACCCCACCGCGCGCTATGCGGGGCGTTTGACGCTCGATCCCCGCGCGCATATTGATCTGTGGGGCACTATCCTGTTGCCGATCCTGCTCTTAGTTGGATCAGGCGGACGATTTATGTTTGCCTATGCCAAACCGGTGCCGTATAACCCGTACAATCTTAAGGATCAAAAATGGGGTCCGGCTTTGGTAAGTTTGGCTGGCCCAGCGGCGAATTTTTTGTTGGCCACCGCCTGCGCCCTAGTGATGCGTCTTTTTCCCGGGAGCTCGATGGTTCCTTTTTTGAGCATTGTGGTGTACGCCAATGTGCTGTTAATGGTGTTCAACTTGGTGCCAATCCCGCCTCTCGACGGTTCAAAAATCCTCTATGCCGTGCTGCCTGACTCCGCGCAAGGGGTACGTTTATTTTTGGATCGGTACGGATTCATGATACTGATCTTTTTTGTTTTTTTCCTCTTCGAATGGATCTCGCCGATCATTCAGTGGATTTTTAATTGGCTGGTTGGTTTTAGGTTTTAGTTTGTTGCTATGGATACCGCCCTGTCCGTCGCCGAATTTATTGCCGCCGTGAATGGTTTGTTAGCGCAACCAGCGATTGTTGAGGGGGAAGTCGCCGGTTTTTCGGTTTCGCAAGGCAAGTGGGCTTTCTTTACCCTTAAAGATCAAGGCGCAGCGCTTAGTTGTTTCGCGCCGCTTTATCGGCTACCGTTTCCGCTCGAAGACGGTATGCGCTTACAGGCCGCTGGCGTGCCGCGCGTCTACGAAAAATCCGGGCGTTTTAGCTTGGTGGTGGAGCGCTTAGAGCTGGTTGGCAGCGGCTCGTTGCAGCGCGCCTACGAATTGCTAAAAAAGAAACTCGCCGCGGAAGGGCTGTTTGCCACAGAACATAAACGGCCTATCCCCGAGTTCCCCGAACGTATCGGCGTAATCGCTTCGGCCGACAGTGCCGCCTGGGGCGATTTTAAACGCATCCTAGCTAATCGTTGGGGCGGCATCGAAGTAGTATTGCGCCCCAGCCTCGTACAAGGCTCTTCAGCCGAGGCAGATCTGCTCGCCGCGTTCGCGGATTTTAACCAATCAGCCGACAAGTATGACATTTTAGTATTAATCCGGGGCGGCGGTTCAATCGAAGATTTGGCCGCTTTCAACTCCGAAGCGCTGGCTCGCGCTGTCTATGCCAGCCGCATTCCGGTAGTGGTTGGTATCGGTCACGAGCGCGATGAAACCCTGGTTGATTTTGTGGCCGATCTGCGGGCTTCCACCCCTAGCAATGCCGCAGAACTTTTGGTCCCTGAGCGTCGGGAATTTTTAAATTCGCTCGATGCCACGGTGGAGCTGCTCGGCGTGCGTTTGGATCAATTAGTGCAGTCCCGCTACCGCCAATTGGATCATTATGGCAGCCGTTTACTAGGCGCGACCGAAAATCTACTCTGGCCGCTGCACCACACGTTGGAAAAATTTCCGTTGATTCTTCAAAAGCTTTCTCAGCTGGCTGCTGAACGCTTAGAGCGGCTCGCCAACGCCGAACGCTTGCTTGGCTCGTTCAATCCTCGCCAGGTATTGGAGCGCGGTTACAGCATTACTCGAGATAAAACGGGCCGCGTGCTCACCGATGCGGCCAGCGTGGACAAGGGTGATAACCTCGTGATAGAGTTAAGCCGCGGCAGCCTAAAGAGTACTGTTACTTAAACACTATGGCCGGAGCGAAAAATACGTTCAACTTTAAAAAATCATACGCCAAGATCGAAGATATCGTGCGCCAATTTGAATCTGGCCAGACTGATTTAGAAGAAGGCCTGGCCGCGTTTGAAGAAGGAATGAAAGAAATTAAAGCGCTGCGCCAGTACATGGTTACCGTTGAACATAAAATTTCCGAACTCAAAAAGCAATATACTTAATTATTTTTATATGCGTTTTGTTCTGCGTTGGGCGGCCAGTGCCGCCACCCTCATGGGCCTGGCCTATTATTTGCCGGGTATCTCGGTAGCCAACTGGTACACGGCTTTTGTGGCCGCGTTGGTCCTTGGCTTGGTCAATGCCATTATTCGCCCTGTCATCACGCTGCTTACCTTGCCGGTGAACTTGCTCACCCTGGGGTTGTTTGGTCTGGTAATTAACGCGCTGATGCTCTGGTTGACTTCAAGCATCGTCAAAGGATTTGGGGTAGACGGCTTTGGGCCCGCTTTTTGGGGTGCGCTCATTATGTCGCTAGTTAGCTGGCTCATCGGATCGCTCCTCAAAAAATAATATGCCGCAGTTGTACGTTGCCTATTTAGGCGGGAAAATGCCTCCCGGTCGCATCGGCGAAGATCATGAAACTGTTTTGGTAGTGGCCGAAGACCCTGCGCAAGCAAAGCTCAAAGCCCGTGCCAAATGGCAAGGGATCGGGGCGGCCCATTTGGATATGTTAAGTGAAATCAGCACCATTGATGGTTACAAAATAACCCTTAAGCCGGGGGCCAGAGAATCGGGCGTCACGCACAATGATGACTGGAAAAATCTAAACAGCTAAAGATATGAAAAATTATGCTTCCCGTGCGCATAAAGGCAAAGCCGCCTACCGCACCCCCAGTCGCTGGCTGGCGGGTCGCCCCGAAGCGTTTAAACTCCGCCCGAACACCAAGTTGCAGCGCGGAGCGTATCATCAACCAAAACCCAAAAGCTTATGAAAAAAATCCCGTATAAAATCCTCTCTGTCGGCGGTTCAATCATTATTCCCAAAGAAGGTTTTGATATTGAATTTTTGAAAAATTTTCGAGCGCTCATTTTAGCTGAAGTGAACAAGGGCCAGCGCTTTATTTTAGTGATCGGCGGCGGGGCGACCTGCCGGGCGTATCAATCGGCGGCGGGGCAAGTTGTGCCACTCACCAATATAGAGCTCGATCAATTGGGAATTTATACCACGCATTTCAACGCCGAGTTTGTGCGCCTGTTATTTGGCGCTGTCGCGCATGCCGAAATAGTCAAAAATCCAACTAAAAAAATCAAAACCGCCAAGGCCGTGATTATTGGCGCTGGTTGGAAGCCGGGTTGCTCCACCGATAACGACGCCGTGCTTTTGGCGAAAAATTTTGGTGCCAAAGAAGTGATCAATTTGTCTAATATTGATTACGTCTACGACAGTGATCCAAAATTAAATCCTGGCGCCAAAAAATTAGAACAGGTCAGTTGGAAGCAATTGCGCCAAATCGTGGGCAGTAAATGGACTCCGGGCGCCAACGTGCCGTTTGACCCAAGCGCCGCCAAACTCGCGGAGAAGTTAAGGTTAAAAGTTTCCTTCGTAAAAGGTACCGATTTGTCCGAAGTGGCTAAAGTCATCCGTGGGCAAGAGTGCCGGGGGACGGTCATCTGTTAGGTTGGCTTGACAAGTCAAGCCATTTTTTATACACTCACTGCACCATAGACAGCAGGTCCCGCCAACAGGTGGGTTAAATATCCTGCCGAGGTGCCCTAAATCGCTGAACACAGCGGTTTTACGTCGAAGCGGCTCCGAAACGCAAGTCTGTGGATACACAGATTTTTTTGCTTGAGAAGCTTATGCCCAAAACAAAAGCAGCAAAACAAGTTGAAGTAGCCGAACTTTCCGAAGGCCTGAAAAAAGCCAAAGGGACGGTATTCGCTAATTTTCAGGGCCTGACCGTAGCCGATTCCGAAGCGCTTCGCCGGGAATGCCGCAAAAATGACATCACCGTCCTGGCCGCCAAGAAAACGCTGGTTGCTCGCGCTCTGGAAGAAGCCGGTATTGAGGGTGTCAAACCCGCCGAATTCGTTGGTGGGGTCGCCACATTCCTGGGCTCCGACGAGGTAGCTCCCGCCCGTGTGGTGTGCACTTTTGCCAAAACCCACGAGATCGTTGCCATTTTTGGCGGCCTTTTGGAAGGTAAATTCATCGCCGCCGTGGCCGTGAAAAATCTGGCCTCTTTGCCCAGCAAAGAACAGTTGCTTGGCCAATTGGTCGGCACGCTCAACGCTCCGGTTTCCGGCTTTGTCAACGTGCTTGCCGGCAACCTACGCAACCTGGTTGGCGTTCTGAACAATATTAAAAACGCCAAAGCCTAACTATTATTAATCCGTCTTAAATTTCATTTAGTTATATGTCCGACGAAAAGAAAATGGTAGAGGTGCCGGAAAAGTTCAAGGCCCTCGTGGAAACGGTTGAAAAAATGTCTGTTCTCGATCTCGCGGAGCTCGTCAAAGTGCTCGAAGAGAAGTTCGGTGTTTCCGCTGCCGCCCCGGCCATGATGATGGCCATGCCTGGCGCTGGCGCCGGTGGTGCCGCCCCGGTCGAAGAAAAAACTGAATTCAACGTTGAACTCACCGAGATTGGTGCCAACAAGATCAACGTCATCAAAGCCGTGAAAGAAATCACTGGTTTGGGCCTGGCCGACGCCAAAGCTTTGGTAGATGCTGCCCCGAAAATGATCAAAGAAAGCGTGAAAAAAGAAGAAGCCGAAACCATGAAGAAAAAGATCGAAGAAGCTGGTGGAAAAGCCACCTTGAAATAATACCAAACGGTAAAAAAAACCTTCCCAGTTTACTCGGGAAGGTTTTTTTGTTGAATTTTTTTAAAGAGGCAGGGCCACCTGTAGCAGATTATTGCCATCGGCCACGAGGGCTGATTTTCCGGGTTCATCAATCAGGATGTCGGTGGGATTAATAAAGGAAGGCGAAACGATTTGTCGGTACAATCTGCCATCTTTATTAAAGATCAGCAGGCGCTTCCCGGTTGGATCCAGGACGTATAAATAATTCAAGTCAACGTACGACCAGATTTTTGCGGCACTGGAAAGCGTAGGATCAATTGTGGCGAGTTGGAAGGGCTGGAAGTTGCCCCCCGTAAACTTACTCACACTGCCTTTTTTGCCTGCCACAAACACATCACCATCGATGGCTATGCTCACCCCCTGGTTTAAATTCACATTCTGGTCTTTAATCCACGCTGTTCCGCGTCCAAAGCCGGCCGCGGTGGCGTCATGCTTAAAAATTTGGTTATTTTTGAGGTCCAGGGTATAAAGGCGGCGATTATACACAACCATGCTGCTCATTTGACGGTCTTCTGTCGGAAAACTCACATCTATTTTTTTGAGCGTTAAATCGTCGGGCGTTACCCGGTACAATTCGCCACGGGAGGTAAGGAATAAGGCGTAATCATTTTCTTTAGGGACAGCGGCGGCCACAAAACCCCCGCCGGTAACGGTGGCGGTACTTGCTTCCTTGCTCAAAAGACTGTAGACGCCAATTTCTGAACGTTCCGGGGTGAAGGCTAAGAGGTTGTTGCCAAGCTTTACCATCCCCGAAAAATGAGCTCCGTTTGGCCAGCTAGCCACGATCGTAGAAGTCTCGGAGTTTAAATGGCGAACTTTGCTCAAGAGTTCTTGCAACGCCACCTGTTCGGCGGTACAACGTGGTTGGTTTTCTTTGACCGAGCAGGGGAGCGCCGCCAGCAGCGCGTTAGCGGCGTTCAATTCAGCAAGCGCCGCCGCCTCATCTTGATAGAGCAAAGCGCTTTCGGCGCTGTCTCGCTTGGCTTGGATTGTTTCAATATCAGCGCTAAATTGAGCTGTAGCGGCGGCAGTTTTTTGTCGCGCGCGGATAAAAACAACGCTGCCGACAAAAATAAGCAGTAAAACCAGGGCCGTGCCCGCTAAAACCTTGGTGAGCGCTGGCAAGTTTTGAAAGTCGTGTTTATAAGAAGACCATTGCCGTGACCAATTTTCCAGAATAGCTCGTCGGCGGTTTTGATAATTTGTACAGACCAAAAATAACATGCCGAACAAGCGGGTGAGGGCAGTTACAAAGGCCGCTAACAGAAAAGCCAGGGCGCTGATACCGCGCCACAGGAGTTTACCGGCGAGCAGCAAAAAATCGGCGATTGTTCGAGCAATCATGGTCAGCCTCTCTTGAGTAGTGATTGGGCTGACTCGTTGGAAGGTTCGTTTATGATGCGAGCTGATTTCAGCTGCCAGGGGTTGCTCGCGTGGCTCTGCCGTTGGTTTTCGGCTGTACTTGGTGGCTTTATTGGCCGCAGCCTGTAATAAATTCTTTGCTTTTGTGGCCAGGCCTGGCCACACCGAAGAAGAAAGAGTTTGGGCAGTCTGTTGTTCGGTGTTAAAAATGCGAGTGATGGAGTTTTCCGAACTCAATTCAACTGTCGGGCGAATTCTTTTCTCCATGGTCACCGGGGGTTTGCCCAAGTGTACGATTAATCCGCCAAACGAAACGCCGTTATGCAGTTCACCAAGGATGCGTTGAAAATGTTCGGCGCTTTGTCGCGCGCTGCGGGTAGTGATTATTTTTTCTAATCGGTCTGGAGAAAAATAATCACCCAAACGCGTGGTAGAAATAAATAAAAAATCTTCGGGGCTTACTTTACCTTGGATTAACTGGGAAAATAACGAATTAGTATCTGCTTGTTCGCCTTCCTGATACGTGCTCAGATTAAGCCGTTGATAGGTCCCTTTGCGATTTTTATAGAACAAAAAAATCAGAGGCTCTCCATGGAAGCTGAAAATAATTTGGGTGCCATATAACACTCCCACCAAGCAGTTAAGTGCCGTACCCGGGGTGATAAGTCGGGCGCGTTCACGGTTAATTTTCTCCAGAATCGTCTCCAGGCGGGTGGTGTTATCTGGGTGGGTCTGCTCGTAGTAGTATGTTTCAATTTCGCTGATGGTGGATTGTAATTCTTCCAGATAGCTGGGTTCGCCGTTGCTTACTTCGGTAACCGCGAAAAAATAACCTTTGCTTTTTTCGGCTTCGGTTGAAGGTTCGGTGATGTGCAAAAGCACGTGGGAACGATTCTGACTGCCCCCTTCAACAAAGAATTCATCCAGTTGGAGTATGTGATCCATACAAGGAATTTTGACGTTTCTAGCTACGGTTAGTATACTATACACGAATTGGAAAGTCTATGCTTGAACACTTTTTTGGTTCAAAGACCCGCGTCAAATTATTACAGCTTTTTTTCGCTTCTCCCGAGCGCCCATTTTTTTTACGCGAACTCTCGCGCTTGGCTGAAACCCAACTCAATGCCGTGCGCCGTGAAATAGCGCGGCTTGAACTGGTGGGGTTGATTCGTCAGGTTGAGCGCGATATCGCCCTGGCTACTGGCGCGGGGTTTGAACGGGCTAAATTTTATGCGCTTAATACGAACTTTTTTTTGTTCGGCGAACTCAAGGCGCTGCTCGGCAAAGCGCAGTTATTACAAGAACAAGCCTTTATTGACTCGCTCAAAAAGCGAGGTGGTGACATTAAGCTGTTGCTGTTAACTGGCACATTTAGCGGCGAAGAAAAGGCGGATACCGATATTGTTTTGGTCGGGGCGCTTAAATATGCGGCCGTTTCCAAGCTGATTCGGGATTTGGAAAAGTCGCTGGGCAAATCACTCCGGTATACTTTTATGGAACCAAAAGAATTTGAAGAACGCAATGAAATTGGTGACGTATTTTTGTACAAAATTTTTCAAGGGAAGCATTTTGTCGTGATTGATGAATTCCATTCTTCCTGGACGCCACGCCGCTAGTTGAGTATGTATTTGATTTTTGATCCGTCTACACCCGAACAACTTCGACTATATTATGCCCCCAAGCCTCCGGCAGCCTGGCAGTCTTTCGTGCCCGCGCCCGGAATTGCTCCCACGGTGGCCGCCGCTCAATTCTGCCAGGAAAAAAATATTTTGCCGTCAGACTTGCGTGGGTTAGGTGTGGTGTTGGGAGTGGGGCGTTTCACGGCGACGCGTTTATGCGCTGTGGCTGCAAACACCCTAGGTTTTGCCTATGGCATTCCGGTGGTCGCTATTACCCCGGGTGAACAAGAATTATTTTGGCCGCAATTTACCGTGGAGCGCCCCGGGCAGTATGTCAGCGCCGTGTATAGCGGCCCGCCCCGGGCAGTTGTGCCGCCCTCGGCCGGTGCAGAAAGGCAAAATCAAAATATATAATAAGCGATAAATTTTTTTGACATGTTGAGTAATTATCAGCGTTATCGGTTGTACGAAATGCTGCCAGGGATCGTGATCTGGTCGACTATCATCGCCAGCGTGGTTTTGTCGTTACTCAAACCGCTCTGGATGATTTATTTGATTATTATTTTCGATGTCTATTGGGTTTTGCGCGTGGTGTACTTTGCTCTCTATTTGGTGCTTTCATGGCGCCGGTTTCGACGGGCAATCAAAATAAATTGGCAAACGCTCCTCGAACGGGAGTTCCCAGCCTGGGCTGAAAAAATCAATGTTATTTTTTTACCGGTATATAATGAGTCATACGCCGTTGTTTCCGCCACCCTCGCGGCGTTGCAAGCCTCCAGCTACCCCGCGGGCAAGCTCTACGTTGTCATCTCTGGCGAAGGCCGCCAGGCTGCCCACTGGCAGTCCTTGCGGGAAGAAGTTAAAAATAAGCTGAAAGGCCGATTCGCCGATTTGATTTTTTTCACCCATCCGCCCAATCTGCCCGACGAAATCCCCGGAAAGGGTTCAAATATTCACCATGCCGAACAGGAGTTTAAAAAATATGCCGATGAGCGCGGTTGGCAGTATGAAAATATTATTGCTTCTATTTTTGATATCGACACAATTGTGCACCCGCAGTATTTTTCGCATTTAACGTATTTGTACTCAAAACATCCTCGGCCCATCCATAGCTCCTTTCAACCGGTGACTTTGTATCATAACAACCTCTGGGAATCCCCGGCAGTGCTGCGCATCATGGCGTTTGGTACGACCTTCTGGATGTTGTTCAGTTTAGCGCGGCTGGATAATTTGGTTACCTTTTCGTCTCACAGCATGAGTTTCGCCGCCATCATGAAAGTTGGTGGTCATTCCAAAAATATCGTCAGCGAAGATTCACGTATTTTTTTTCAATGTTGGCTGGCCAATGGCGGCGATTACGAAGTAACCCCGTTGTACGTGCCAGTTTCCATGGATACCGTTCGCGACGACAGCCTGTGGCAGAGCCTCAAAAACCTCTACTTTCAACAACGGCGTTGGGCCTGGGGCACCGAAAATATCCCATACTTGTTGTGGGAGTTTCGTCGCCATCCCGAAATTTCTTGGTGGAAAAAAACCGTGGTATTTTTTCATGAATTCGAAGGCAAGTGGAGTTGGGCGGTGGTGACGCTTTTAATTACCGTGCTCGGCCAGTTGCCTCTGCGCGCGGCCGGCAGTTCGTTGCGCCAAAGCGCTCTGTTTTTTAATACTCCCCATGTGTTGCAGTACTTGATGACGCTAGCGATGGTGGGATTGTTGGTGTCGGCGGTAATGAGCCTTTTGATTTTACCGGCCCGGCCCGGCAATTACCCGCGCCACCGGTATCTATTTTTGCTGTTGCAGTGGCTGCTACTGCCGGTGTCGCTGATCTTTTTTTCTTCGCTGCCTTGTTTGGACGCCGTCAGCCACCTGCTATTTGGCCGTTACTTGGGCTTTAATGTTTCCTCAAAAAAGCGTTCTACCGCTTAATCACAATTCCTATGAGCACTGGTAAACCTGGCGTTTTAAAATTTGTTGGTCTGGTAGTGGTGGCCGTTGCCCTGGTAATAATCGCGGCTGGGTTGTATGTGCGTGAAACTTTTCGCTCCGGCGCCTTACAGGAAAAAATTTTTACCGCCGTGGCACCTAAAGTGGTTACGAGTCCGCAAGAAAGTAATCTGCTGCATCAACTGCTCGGCTTTGAGCAACCAAAAACATATCTGGTCTTATTTTTAAACAATACCGAAATCCGCCCCGGAGGGGGATTTATCGGTGCGTACGCGGTATTGCGCGTAGATAAAGGCGTCCCGACAGTGTTAAAAGTAGATGGCAGTGAATCGCTCGATAACGCCGCGCTGGAAGATTTTGCTTCACCTCCCCTCGCTCCGCTCGCCGAATTTCTCAAAGTGAAACGCTGGTTGTTCCGCGATAGTAATTGGTCGCCGGATTTTGCGAGTTCATCAATAAATGGTTTGCGTCTGTACACGGCGGAGCAGGGTCTCTTGGCCGATAAAATCGACGGCGTGATCGGCTTTACGCCCACCATCATTGAAAAATTATTAACGTTTACCGGCCCGGTCACTGCCGACGGTGTCGTTTTCCAAAGCAAAAATTTTACCGAACAATTAGAATACGAAGTAGAATATAACTACGCCAAACGCGGCTTGGAATTTAAAGATCGTAAAAAAATTCTCACCGCCCTGACGCGCTCTACGTTGGAAAAAGCTATTCCAGATATAGTATTGCATTGGGGAAAATATTTAGATTGGTCCGAGCAAATGTTAAAAGAAAAACAATTGGTTTTTTACGCTCGCGATCCAAAAACACAGGACGCTTTTCGACTCAAAGGCTGGAGCGGCGAATTGTTGCCCACTCCGGGTGATCGTTTGATTTGGTCCGATGCTAACCTGGGAGCGCTCAAAACCGACTGGGCAATCACTCGTTCGTTGAGCTACGCCATTTCCCCGGCCACGAACACCGGCGCTTACCAGGGTAGTGTGACCATGAAGTATGTGCATGGCGCGCCAGCTGATTGGCGTACCAGCCGTTATCTCACCTACGCGCGACTGTTCGTGCCGCCCGGTACGCGGCTGATTGGCGCCACCATTACGCGCCCTGGAGCCAGCAAACCCGAAACAATAAAGATAGTTGACCAAGGAACTGAAGGTGCTTGGCAATGGTTTGGCGCCACGCTCACCGTGCCGCTGCAAAGCAGCGCGGAACTACGATTTAATTTTTTGTTGTCTCCCGAAGTGGCGACGCAGATCAGCGTTGGCGATTATCATTTGCGTTGGCATAAGCAACTCGGCACGCCAACGCAGCGATTGACACTCAATCTTGATTTTGATACACCACTCAAGTCCGCAATCCCCGGCGAAGCCGCCGCCGCGCGCGGCGACAAGAAGTATCAAGTGACTGCTGAATTGAATACGAATAAAGATTTTGCCGTTCAACTGGCTCCCCGCTCAAAAATTCCCAGCCCTTAAGGATTGCCTTTAACCGGCAGGCTACCGACTATTTCACGCAACAAGTATGTTTATCAAAAAAATCGGCATTGATTTGGGTACCAAGAACGTTCTGGTATATGTTCCAAAAAAAGGGATTATCATCAATGAGCCGAGCGTCGTCGCTGTTTCCAAGGCCGACGGCAAAGTATTGGCCGTGGGGTTTGATGCCAAAGACATGATTGGCCGAACGCCCGACACGATTATAGCCGAACGCCCCCTCAAAAACGGCGTGATCGCCAACTACCACATGACCGAAGCGATGCTCCGATACTTTATTAATAAAGCTCTCGGCGGGGTGCGCTTGTTGCGCCCCGAAGTTATGGTTGCCGTGCCCGGCGGGATTACTTCCACCGAGCGCCGCGCCGTTATCGATGCCACCATTGCCGCCGGCGCTCGCGCTGCCTATATTATTAAAGAACCGATTGTCGCCGCGATTGGCGCGGATATCCCGATTGGTGCTGCTTCGGGCCATATGATTATTGATATTGGTGGCGGTACGGCTGAAATTGCCGTGATTTCGCTTGGTGGTATTGTGGCCTGGGGATCGGTGCGCATTGGCGGCAACAAATTTGATCAATCCATTGCCGAGTATATCCGCCATAAATATAATCTGGCGCTCGGCGAACAGAGCGCCGAAGAAATCAAAATCGCTGTTGGCTCGGCCCTGTTCATGAATAAGCCGCTCACCACTGAAATCAAGGGCCGCGATATGGTTTCGGGCCTGCCCCGAATTATCTCCGTCACCTCCGACGACACCACCGAAGCCCTGCAGCATGATTTAGAATTATTGATCGAAGCGATTAAAGGAGTATTACAAAATACCCCACCCGAATTGTCGGCCGACGTAATGGATAAGGGCATTATTCTCTCCGGCGGTACTGCTTTACTGCGCAACCTGGATGAATTAATTGCCCAGGCCACTGGCGTGCCAACCTATGTAGCCGACGAGCCGCTCTTATGCGTGGCCAAAGGCACCGGCATCGCGCTCGAGAATTTGGAAAGTTATAAACGGAGTATTCTCGCGACAAAATAATTCAACATAAAAAACAACCCCTTAGTTAAGGGGTTGTTTATTTTCTTATAAAAATAAATTTTATTCCCCGCACGCTGACTGTCCCTACTACCACCACATTTTGGCAGCGTTTACGCGGCCTGATCGGCCAGCCAGCGTTATTTACTAACCATTTGTACGGCGCGTTTATTACCGGCGGCGTTTGGCTGGTGTTTTGGGTTACCGGGGCGATGGGTGGGGGAGACCAAAAGTTAATGATGGCGCTCGGGGCGTTGGTTGGTCTGAAATTGGCCCCGGCGCTGGCCTTGTTGGTGGCGGTTGCTGGCGGCGCTCAGGCGCTTGTGGCCATTGCCCTGGCTCGCCTTCGCGGGCAACGCGAGCGGGGAGCGTGGAAAAAAATTTTATTGCCCTATAGCGTGGCGATTTTGATTGGCACGGCTGCGTTGCTCGCATTGCACACCATCGGCTGGTTGCCGGAACAGTTTTTATGGCGGTGAGTTATCCACACGTATCCAGATGACGCATACCTTATCTGTCATCCCCGTGAAAACGGGGATCCAGTACGGTACTCTAACCTGGATTCCCGCTTTCGCGGGAATGACCGTGTGTGATTATGTGTGAAGTGGGTACATCTGGAGTTATCCCCAGCTTAACAGTGCTTGGCCGAAATATTTTTGCTATACTGTGGGTAGGGAGGGAATGGCAGCCTCGATTTTTTCGGGGCTGTTGTTATATAGGTTCTTGTTCTTCAATTAAAAATTAATTTATCCTTAATAATTTTGACGGTATGCCATCGTCATCACCGCGTAAAATGCCCATGGGCAAAAAAATAGGGTTGGTTGCCGCCGTTATAATTGGCGGTTTTTTTATTCTTGCGGGCATACACTTTTGCTGGTTGCGTTATGGTAATTGGCGAGCCACTCAAGAATATCTGCAAGCCGAACAAGAGGCGGAACGACCGTATCGTGAAGACAGGTACGGCGGCCAGACACCCAAAGAAACTTTGGAATTATTTATTGCAGCGGTGGAAAAAAATGATTTTGAGCTGGCGAGTAAGTATTTTGTATTGAGCAAGCAGGAGGAGTGGAAAGCTGGGTTACAAAAGGCAAAAGAAAAAAATACCTTAGCTTGGTTATTAAATGAGCTAAAAAATAATAATAGAAAATTAAAATACTTTGATCCTACCCCAGAACTCAATGGTAGGAGTATGTACACAATAGGGGGTACAGTTTCCGTAACTTTTATTAAATACCCTTCAGGTGTTTGGAAAATAGAGGAGATTTAGTTCCCTATGGTTTTCTTAAGGAGGAAATCAATCTATACAATTTTTTTGTTTTTTTGCCTGCTTACTGGAAGTTTTTTGTACCGCTCGGCTGCCCAAGGGTATGGCACTCACACTACGCATCCGGCTCTCACCGATCAGATGGTTGATTTTTATAATCTTTCTTTTTCGGATCAGCTTACGCCAGAAGAAAAAGAGGCGCTGGTACAAGGGAGTATCGATGAAGATATTCCGCCGCGTTACGCCAACCATTTTTACGATCCAGTTTACAATCAGGGCTGGGAAGCCCAAAATTTGGGCATCATCCCGCCAACTGTCCTCAAGTTGTTTACGCGGATTTTTATTAACGTTAATACAACGATTCTTTCAAGCAAGCAGTGGGCGCACGACGAAGCGGTGCAAGCCCGTTACGTGGGCTACGGGGGCAATCATAGCTGGGAACAGGCCCTCCGCCAGTATGCGCAAGGCGATACTATCGGGGCGTATTATAGCCTGGGGCACATCCTCCACTTAATCGAGGATGCTACGGTGCCGGACCATACTCGCAACGATACTCATGTCCACCCGTTTTCAGAAGTGACGCTTGATGGCGGCAGCCCGTACGAAGACTACAGCAAGCAGTTTACCAGGGGGCGCCTCAATGTTATTGCTGATTTACAGCAAGGCAATAAGCAGCCAGTTATTTTAGATTCGTTAGATGCCTATTTTGATGCCGTGGCAGGTTTTTCTCACCGTTATTTTTTTAGCGAACACACAATTAATACTGCTAAGTATAAATATCCAAAGATTTTTAAAGAATTAGGTTTGTATGGTTATGGTAAAGATCACAACGGGGCTACCTTTCCGCTTGTAAAAATAGATAAGACTATTAATTTAAAAACCGGAGGAATTACTACTAAGCTTTCTTTAAAAGATGAATCAAGTTTTGTTTTAGAAAATTATTTCTCCCGTCTTTCTGAATCAGCCGTTACTAACGGCGCGGGTATTATTCATTTATTCAAACAAGAAGCAGAAGCAGCCAAAAAAGATATTTCGCTTTTGCCTGCCGAGCCAACTGCCAGTTGGTGGCAGAAAGTTCGTTCCCCGGCTTTTGCTGTTTTTTTGCCTGTTTCCCAGGCGGCAAGCACGCTGAGCAACGCTGTTGGTGGAGCTTTGAGCGCTTTAAAAAACGGCTTCTCTGCTGTGGTGAGCCAGGGGTATGACTCACTGCTTTCTAAGCTTGGCTTCTTCACCCCGGCACTTACTGCCCCGGTCGATCAATTAGCGCCTGCTTTACAATCATCATCGCCAGCCGCGCCAACAACTTTTTCACAAACAGTCACACCAGCGGTGGCTGCTGCGCCTTTGTCGGCCACCAAACCGTTGGTTGCCACTGCGCCTTCAAAGCCAACAGCTCCACCAGCAATTAAATCGCCATCATTATCCAAACCAACTATTCCATCTGGTCAAAATAAATCCGTACCAACGGCTGGGCCTGGGGGTGTTACAAATACCTCCGGTTCAAGTAGTTCCGCGAACATTTTAAACCAAAATTCTACCTCGAATGCTGTCTTGAGTGTTTCTTCTTCAACTTCATTATCGCCGGTAGTAGACACGGCCTCTACGACTGATTCCATTCCCGAATCAAGCGTCGTTTTTCCTGGCTTGCCTCCGCCAATGCTCGACGCTTCTTTTTTGAGCACTATTTTTACTACCAGTTCCTCTTTTGTTATTACGGGTGCTGTTACAACCACCACCGTTAAAGTATTTTTCTTTTCTAGCGCTACGAGCACGTATGATTCAGCGGGGAATAATTTCGTTATTCCAAGCAGCGGGGTTTGGAGCATAGAGACCGAGCTTGCCGAAGGCGGTAATACCTTTTATTTTATAGCCGTAAATTCTTTGGGGGTTACTTCCACGCTATCGCAAGCGGTTGTGTTGATTCGCGACAATACTCGGCCAACAGTCCCAGAGATAACGATTAATAATAAGAGCGGCCCTACCAGTACAGATTTAGAAATTGAGTTTTTAAGCAGCGATGCTCTATCGTCAAGAGTAGATTATGATGTTGAATACGCTACAGCCCCAAGCAGCACCGATTGGTTACCGTTGATTACCAACACTGCCTCAACAAGTATTATTTTTGCTGGTGAACGCGGCCGACGATATTTTTTTCGCGCCCGAGCACTTGATTCAGCCGGGAATACTTCTGAATTTAGTGTTGATGCGGCGGCCAATTTAGGAGTGGTGATAGCATTAAGCCAGGAACTTGTTTTTAATGAAGTCGCTTGGGCCGGAACTAGCGCCGATTACCCTAATGATGAATGGTTTGAGCTGTTCAACAATACGTCGACGACAATTGATTTAAGGGGGTGGAAAATTTTAGTCAATGGAATCCAGATTGATTTTGAGCAAATTCAGAGCACGGTCATTCAGCCGGGTGGGTATTTTTTGCTTGAGCGGGATCGTGATACTGCCGTGCGTAATATTGACGCGGAGATTATTTATCACCTGTCTGGCGGTTTCCCGGATCAAGGGGCTAAGTTGGAATTAATTAGCCCTGAAGAAAAAACGGTTGACGTGGTTGATGCTAGTGCTGGCTGGTATGCCGGGTCGCTTGGGGAGCGCCGGAGCATGGAACGCATTAGCACTATGAGCAGTGGCAGTGAAGCGGCAAATTGGCAGACGAATCAGGGCGCTCGTTTGGCTGGCCGGAGTTTTAACGGCGCCCCGGTTTTAGGCTCGCCGCGTCAGACTAATTTTGGCTTTATTGTGTTGCAGGGTACGCAAGAGCAGCCGCTCACACTGCTTACGAAAGAAAATAATCCCTATGTTTTAATTGATTATCAGGTGCCGGAAGGGTTCACGTTACGCATCGAAAAAGGCGTTGTCATTAAAAGTTTTGCTCCCGAAGCGGTATTAAACATTCATGGTACCGTGGAAGCCGTGGGTACGCGGGCCGAGCCGATTATTTTTACTTCCGGCCGAGACCAGGATTTGGCCGATAATCGAGCAAGCGCCGTGGTCGGTTTGGGGTGGGGGAGCACCTCTCCAGCTAGCCAGGATTGGCAGGGCATGTGGTTTCATCCAGGATCAATCGGGGTTTTGGAAGAAGTCGCGTATCGTTATGCCGGGCACCCGTTTCGTCCGAATAATTTTATTTTTACGCCATTTATTTCACAAGCAATCCGCGTAGAGCAGGCGGAGTTGGTGGTGAGCGGTGTTGAATTTTTTGCCAATGGCGGTACCACGGTCTTTGCCGATCACGCGCAGTTGACCATTGTTGATACAGTTTTTGCTAACAACGCTGGTGAGGCAACACTCGCAGTGGACGCGGATTATTCCAGCACTACTTTGAAGCGCGTAACAGCGCGTGGATTTACCAATCCGACTGGGGCGCTGGCGGTTCGACATTTGTGGCCTGAATTCCAAGATTTAATTTTTGAAGATAACACCAGAAATTCTATTTTTATTGATCGAGCAGATATTTCCGGCACAGTACGCCTGAACAAAGATACTTCCGTTGTTTTTTCAAACCCTACCGTGCTGCCGGGAGCAAAATTAATTATTGACCCAGGCGTGCGGCTGGCTTTGCCTCAGCAGTCTTCAATAATGGTACAGGGGGAGCTAGAAGCATTAGGTACAGCTGAAGAACCAATAATTATTACATCGGAAAAAATTATTACCACGAGCGATTATTGGGGTAATTTGGTTTTTGATCATGCTACGGGCACATTCCGTCACGTGGTAATTTCACGGGGGAATCGTTCGGAGCTCGAGGATGGAACTATTGTGGCAATAAATAGCGCTATCACTCTGGAAGATAGCAGTATTACCGATCCTCGGCCGCCCGGTAATATTATTAAAGCCAAAGATAGTATTGTGGCTTTGCGGCGGAGCGTCTTGAGCTATCCAATTCGCCCTGATTTTTTTGCCTTAAGCGCTGGCGTGTGGATGGATGGCGGGAAATTAACGATCGAATCGACCACTTTTCAAAATATTGATGTCGGGATTATCGGTTTGAGTTTTCCGCTGCCCGCGCTGGAGCTGATTGATATGGGCCTGGGAAATTTTCCGGGCGTGCAAGAACCAATTAATCCCTTGCCCTGGCTCGGTACCCTTCAATTACAGTAACGGCCATACCATTGACAAACGCCAAATTTTATTTTTATAGCCCCAAGCCTCTTAAAATGGTTTTTGATGCTGGCCTGTCCCGGGTGTTTGAACGGTCATAATTTTGCTCAACTAAGCTAAAATTATGCTGTTGTGCATTATAATTGTGGCTCTGTCGATTTTGTGCTATAATCGGGTTACAATTTTTGCGTCATGCATTCCTTAGAAGGAGTACAATCGAGCTGGTGGAAACGACTTAAAAAACCGCCCTTGCACTGGGCCAGTGCCTTGGCGATTTTTGCGTTTCTGGCCGGGGTTTTTTGGATAGGTACCGGCGAGGTTGCGCACGCGGCCGTGATTGATTATGTGTTCCAGGCGGTGTCGTGGGTGCTGTTGCAGTTGGCGGAATTTTTCTTAAAGATTTCGGTATTTTTGCTCTCGTTTATTATTGAAATTGCCGGGTATAACGGCTATTTAAACTCCACGCCGGTACAAGTGGGTTGGGTGATGGTGCGCGATATTACCAACATGGGTTTTGTGGTGATATTACTGCTCATCGCTTTTGGCACCATTTTGGGCATTGAACAATACGAATGGAAAAAAATGTTGGTGAAGTTTGTGTTGGCCGCGATTTTGGTGAACTTCAGCCGCATTATTTGTGGGGTGTTTATTGATGTGTCACAGGTGGTGATGATTACGTTTGTAAATGGCGTGGCGGCCACCGCCGGCGGCAACCTGATTAACGCCTTTAGTTTGGATAAATTAATGGGGGTAAACCCCAATGTGCCGGCCGAGGGAATCAGCGGTTCGGGTACATTTATGGCCAGTGTTGGCGCTATTACGTTCGCGGCGATTGTGGCCGGGCTGATGCTGGTATTCTTTATGATGCTGGCTGCCCGCATGGTGGTGCTTTGGGTATTGATTGTACTATCCCCCTTGGCGTTTGTACTCAGCGTGTTGCCCCAGACCGAAAAATATGCCAGTGAATGGTGGAGTGAATTTGGCAGCAACCTTATTACGGGCCCTGTTCTGATGTTTTTTATTTGGCTATCTTTTGTTACGGTTGGCAGCGGCGCGATCCACGATGAAATTAGCAGCCCGGAAAACAATAGTTCACCCACCATTGCCCAAGGAGCGGCGGATGCCGATCGCATTGGTGGGCAGCAGGTGGGAATTTCCGAAGTTATGACCTGGCCGAAAATGGCCAATTTTGCCATTGCGGTAGCCATGTTGGCAGTTGGCGCCAAAGCAGCCGCGCAAATTGGCGGCGTTGGGGCCAGTTGGGCTGGTAACGCCGTTGATTTTGGCAAGAAAGTGGCGGCGGTGGCCGGTGGCTATACCCTTGGCAAATGGGCCGCTGGTGGAGTGGCCTCGGGCGCTTCGGCGGTTGGCCGCGGTGCTGGTTGGGCGCTGTACCATGGCAGTGGCTTAGCCAGCCGCGTGCAGCGGGTATCTAACTGGGCGCAGAATCAGTATCAGGGTTTTGAAGCCTGGCGACACGATACTGGGTTCCGGCCAAAGGTGAGAATGAAAATGGATGAAAAAACCGGCCAAATGGTTGAAGACCGGGATGAGAAAAACCGCATCCAGTATGAACGTGATTCGCATGGGAATTTAGTTTTGGAAGAAACCAAGCGTAGCGCGATGCAGCGTTGGTTTCATGGCCGGGTGGCCCGTGATATTCAGAGCGCCAAGATTTTGGAAAAAACCACTAAATTTGCCGATAATCGCAAGGAATTATTAGATAAGCGTACTACGGCCGTGCCGAGTTATTTATTGCAACATCCCGATGAGAAAGGCGACGCGATCGACCGTATGGAACGGGGTATGCTTCATGGTGAGGAGCTTCGTTCGGGCGCGAAAACCAAGGAATACGAAGCGCTTGGTGAAGCTTTGGTTACCCACAGCCGGCGTTATAAGGATGGCAAACTAGAGCAAGATCAAATTATGGCCGATGGCACGGTGAAGAAAGCCAAGTCGATTGAGCAGATGATTGTGGATCACGAAATGCGCGCCGAAAATACGCACTTGCATAGCGAGGCCGAAAAAACCAACATGAAATCCGACTTCTTGGAAGGTAAAGACGGTCAAAGTTTGATTGCCGGTCAGGCAGCCAGTGACGTGGCGGCCAATGCGTTTGCGGGGATGCGCCAGCAATTATTGAGTGACGTGAAAGAAGTGCGTTCGGCTGCGGCTAAAGCGCTTATTGATGCCGAAGTTGCCAAGATTCAGGAAAAGTTAAAAGCCGAGGCGGCTTTGGAAGAAAAGCGCACTGGCGTGAAAGTGGATAAAAATGTCTTAGAAAATGAAATGGCCGCAGCTTCGGTAGAGAAGGTGGCCGCGGCGGTGAAGGTGCTGGCGAAAGACAATAAAGAAATTGCTTTGGCCTATACCACCGCGCTTAAAAAGCAAAATACTATTTTGGAAAGCCGTGGCCAAGGTATTTTAGATGATGATGTGCGCCAGCGGATTATTGGTGAACGCCAAGGGATTCAATTCCCGGCCGAGTCATCGCGTGCCGCGATTGAATCAATGGCCAAGGAACTGGGTAGTAAGGTAGAAAAAGACCAGATGCTGTCCGCTATGACCGGGCGTATGTTGCAAATTGCCGAAAAACGCCGCGCTAATCGCGAAGACCCCAGCAATAATCCATACAGCGAAAAAGATCAGCGCATTGACGAAATTTATACTCAGGCGCTGGCTTCCAGAATGCAAAAAGAACGCTGGATTGATGATTTACAGGGTTCCAGTGAAAAAGCGGTGGCCGAAGGCATGGGTATTTCGGGTGAAGATGCCGCGTATTTGAATAAACTGGTCGAAAACGGTCGCCAAGTTGGGCGTGATAGCAGTGGCGGCGGGAGTGGTGGTGTGCTAGCTGATTTGAAAAAGGTATTAGGTAACGCTGGTGAACAGCAGCGTAGCTTGGTAGGCGCGTTGAAAAATGCGGCGAAAGCGGCTGGTATGGATAATTTAACGGCCATGGCCCAGCACGCCTCGCGCCCCGACCAAATGGAAGAATTGATTCGAAAGATTAAAACAATGAATACTGGGGATACAAATGGCCGCAGCCATGAAGACATGGTGGCTTTGATTAAAGCTATGGGTGATGGCCATTTCCAGGCCGATCAGGAGTTAAAACAATTGCTGGATAAACATAAATAATTACTAATTTAAGTCCTGCTGCATATGGCGCATGATCATGGTCACGGGGGGTTGAGACCGGAAACGAGAAAAAAACTTGATGAGTTGGCTAATGATGCCGCCACAGATTTGGGTAATCGTTTGCGCGGGGAAGCGCCGCCGAAAGCAGCTGTTAAAGAAGCGGCTGGTAGCGGCGGGCATCACGATGAACACGCGAATGGACATGATGATCATGATGAGCAGGCTCACGCCGAAGAAGAGCACCACGGCGTTCGTAGTGGAGGTGAACACGGTCGCGCCCGACAACGTGAAAGTTTGGCTGGGACCATGGCGCGCGCGATAGAGGGCAACGTGACCGGGCTATCACCGGAAGTCGCTGAGCGCCTTCGGCTTGACTTGCTCACGAACTCTACCGCCGATTATAGCCGCATCAACCTGACGGAAATTTTTATCGCGTTTAATTTTGACGCTAACCAAACCGCTACCCATTGGCGCCTGGCCAAAATTATGGACGGTATCGCCATGTGTTCGGGCGAGTTCCATATTTTGGAAGATAATTTGAGCCCTGGAAAAATTCCAGAAAAAATTTACGATGTCATTCGTGCGGGTGATGTTAGTGAGCCAACTTGGGCCATATCCGTTGCGAATCCAAAAAATCCCGAAGGTGAAAAAGAAAAATTTAAAGCCAGCCTGACTGACTTTGCTTACCTGGTTGATACCTTGAAAGCCAACCGCGAATTAGGGCTGTACCGTATCCCAATCAATGAACTGCTTTATAAGTTTTTTAAAGGCGAAGATATTGTCACTCGGCCGATTGTTGAAAAAAATGAAGCGGGTAAGGTGTTTGGTAAAAAGACCTTAAATTTACGTGGCCAAGCCATCAATCCGCGCGACTCGTATGCTGGCCAGGACGCTATTGATATTGAAGCCTATATAAAATACGTGAAAAAATCCCAAACTGGCATGCAGCAGGTTGGTGACTGGCGTTATGATTCCGACAAGCACCGCGAGTTGGCGGCGCAAACGTATTTGGCCCGCCTGGAAGGCGGTATTTACTGGATTCCTAACTCCGGCCGTTTAGCTGCCGAAGTGAGTAACGAAGATTTGCAAAAAAGTTCGGCCGATGGCGGTAAGGCGGCTATTAATGGCCAACCCCAGGAAGTCGGTGAAATGGAAGAAAGCCAAACTGGTAACATTGTGCGCTTCCGCATGCGCGATTTGGTACAGCGTAACGTTGGTGGCACGGTGCAAAGCTTGTCGGGCACCACGCGCCGTATGCACAAAGCGATGATGGGGCTGAACCTAAAAGAAGAAGCGGCCAAAGTGTTTAGTGAAAAAGTTGATGTTCCGAATCCCGATGGCAGCTCGGAAAAAAAGGAAACAAAGGTAGTGTACCTCTGTGGTAATGATGAACGTGGCCGATCGGGCGATATTATTAAGGCCATGCACGTGCATTACGATAAAGCCATGAAAAAATCCAGGGGTTTTGGTCTTTCGAATGACGAAGCGTACGATTTGGCTTTGGTAGATGTGTTTGCGCCTTGTATCTTGAACAACGCCAACGACTGGCTGATTGCTTTGGCAAAAGTATACCCAGATATTGGTGGTGGAAGCGGTGAGCGCGGCATTGTCCAGAATCCTAATAAGTTTAATTTTCTTTTGAGGATTAAATGTTACGATCCGGAAGAAGATCGGATTCGTTGGCAGGATTTCCATGGTTTTAACGATCTGCTTAAATATATCCGGGACCGGGTGAAACTTGGCCACATTGATCAGCCGATCGAAGAATCCAGCGGGCAGTTAAAACAGGAAGATGCCCCGCTTTACGAAGCGGTTGAAAAATTTGAAAATGCTGATCAGGCGAGCAATTATGCCGCGTTAGCCACGGAGCTTCTTGGTGAGTATGCTGGTGAGTATCTGGCTGATTACGCGAGCGGCAATCGCACGATGTTTAAGTCGGTGCGTACGGCTAATGGGGAACTTATTCCCTTTGATCCGGGACAGAAAAATAAAGTGGAAGGGCGCACTAAGTTGACTTTCGATCAAATTATCCTTAAAGAAATCCAGACCCTTAAAGACGAAGGCCGGATTGGCGAGATTTTTGATCTCTTGTCTAAAATTTATTCGCCAGCTGACGACTTTGATGTGGGTAAAATGGATGAATTACAACCCGCTCTGGACGCATTCGTAAACACTCTGGCTGGTTTGCCGCCCGCTGAACGCCAAAAATTAAAAGCTTAATTACGTATTTTAGGTATGGCCGCACACGATTCATTATTCGATGTTCGCCGTTGCCTGCGTCAGGCAGCCAAAACGCCCGCCGAGGAGCGTGGCTTTGTGGACCGCCTGAATAATCTGAAACTCTTGCCGCTGGAAGAGTTTTTATTGACTCGTTTGTATCAGCCGCGTAGCTCTAGTTTTGGCATTACGCTCGACCGTTACGAAAAAGTAGTGCCGATGCTCCGCGGCCAGAATGGTACTATCCAGCCCTGGCTGAACGAAGCCGCGTTCAAAGACATGTTTCTGACCGAAGAAATGTTGGAAGACCCGGCGTTCATTGCTACGGTTCTGCACTCATTATATGTGTGGCACACGGGCGATTTCCATTTACCGGCCATTCGTTTTTTGCGGATGCTGGAAACGTTTACCACCGGGGATTTTTTGTTTGATGGTTTGGTGAAAGATGTTGCCTCGTTATACCGCCGGATTAGCTTGTTGATTTTTGTTCAATTTTTTGGCGATTTGCCGACACCTTTTCAGCTGTTGTTCGCCAACTCAGCGCTGGTCTTCGGGGCGATTGCCCGCGGGCTTGATGTCGATCAGGCTTTTGCCCGGGCCGTACAGTATTCTTTAATGGTAATTAACCGCCGGGAAATGTGTTTGCGCTTGGCGGCTTTTTTATATGAAAACAAAACCCCGCTTGGCAAGCAGCCCGGGGGTGTCGCGGGAGCAACGATTGCCTTTTGGATTGAACAGTTTGATTTATTCAGCCAGAAGAAGTTTGATGGCATTAGCTTAATTAACTTCTTGCAAGATCGTGTCCGCTGGCAGTTTGTGAGTGCCGAGGAAAAATATTTGGTTGAACAGGGAATTACGCTATATGCCCATTTAATTTCCGACCATTACGTTTTGCCGGATTTTGAAGGGCCGCTGTCGAGCCGTTCCGCGCCCGCCAGAGTTACTCCGGCTCCTTTGAGTAGCACGCAGGTTTCGGAACCAAAGAGAGCGGAGGGGCCAGCGTTGGATTGGCAAAAAATTCTGGCTGCTGGTGTTTTGGATGATGCGCTGGCCGCGCAGGTGGCTGTCTGGCTCAAACGCAATTCAGCGGAAAGCGCCCGTTCAATGATTTTTTCTGCAGTCAAAGATAAGAAATGGCAAGATGAGCCCTTATTGAACGTATTGCTCGGCATTGATGCTTTGTTTGAAGACTGCTATGGCCCCGCAATTCAACCGCTTTTGTATTTTGACGAGATCGCCGGCACTTTCGTTTGGAATAAAGTTTGATTATTTTAATGGGGGAGTATGGCCGATCAACCAGCGCAACCAACTATTTTGGTTAAAAAAGCCGATGGCACTAGCAGTCGGATGACCACGGCCGAGTTTAAAGCGTATCGCGCTAGCTT
>JAHFHZ010000034.1 GCA_023246715.1 Candidatus Magasanikiibacteriota bacterium
ATTGCACCATTCGATAAAAGTCCCATAGGTAAGCTCCTAACGGAGACGCCAATACAAATTGCCCAGAGCAGTGGCCAGAAACAGGCTCAGCTATTGGGTTTTTAACTGGACACTAGTGATGCAGCGGTATGTAATGATAAAATTGCTGCCCATTCGGGGGAGTTATTCCAAGTTGGCCTTGCCTTGGGGGAGATCCGGGAGGGTCTCATGCGAACGACCGCGCTGTTTATCCCGCACCAAATCAAGCGTTCCAGCGCATCAGGTTTCCTAGGTATCCACTGCGTGATACCGAACCGCTTTGTTCTGCCTATCGGCGGCGGCTACGATCCAGAGGTGTATCGAGCCAGCCAGGTCCTCGAGAAGCAACTACAGATCATGGTTGCGGTTCGGCCCGACGATGTCTCTTTTGTCGTCAAAACTGGCCGACACGAAGTGCCGCCTTCGCACCGCCCGCTCCTGCCCGGCGAAGAAGCCTACGAGACGCACTATCGCGTCTACCGTGCCAGCTTTGGCACAGATGCCGCTGGGCGCGCCGTGCTCACTCGCGAAGACCCCGAGACCGAGCCAAACACGCAGAACGAAATGCTCGTTCTCCTCCGCGTGGAGCTGCCCATCGAAGCCGATGCGGTCACCTACATCGAAGGAGAAACAGCCTGCGTAATCAAGACGGCCGGCACGCTTCGTAGCGATACCCGGACCGAAAGCCCGGTACGCATGCTGGAGATGCTCGCCGTTTTCCGGCCAGCGCTCGGCGCCGAGAGTTCCATCAGCGTCGAATGGACCATCCCAGACCAACGGCACGCGCACCGCATCGTCTATCTCGGCCGCGCCGAGGGCATCTACGCCTTCCGCGTTGTTGCCGAGACTGCCTTGGCCGGAAACTGCATCGGCCCCGCCCCTCCTCCGGAGGAAGCCATCGTCCGGCTCCTGCCCGAGCCTTTGCCCGTGCTGGCGAGCGATTCCTCCGCCACTCCCTAGCCCCCGGCCATTCCAGCCGGGGTTCATCAATTTTAATAGGCGAGCCTCAGGTGTGACGATTGACATTCCGGACTCTTTGTCGTATTATTAAAAAAAGCAATATCCGTCAATCAACGGATTGGCAATTGTGCTAAGCTGAAGAAAGAACTCTGCCACCGGCAGATAGTAGACTCTTCCGGGAAAGCCCGTAATAGCAATAATTAAGTACAACGCCGAGATGGTACCGCCTCAACCAACGGGGCTCTCGACACCTACGTTTAGGTGTTTTTTATTTTCAAGCGAGAGAAAAGCAAAACCATTTGTTTTTCCGAGGGAGCGCAGGTACATTTCCTGCGTCCCTAAAGCGCAGGGCATTTTTATATATTATGAAAAGTATTGAGGCAGCCCGAGTTCTCCCTGATTCCATTCGCGAAACCCCGATTGCAGAGACCTATGTGCCTGATGAGTTGACTCGGCTTGCCGTGGTTGTTGCCGGCTCCTCTGTGCGGGAGGAAACGATGCGTCTTCTTGTTGCCAAACTTCCGGACAGCCGCGATCAATTAGCCGAATTAGCGCTAAAATGGGCAGGTTTACACGGCCAGGAATTGTCTACTTCGCCAGCTGAAGAAGAATTACATCTGCGCGGAGAACAGCTGGTAGTGCGGGAACTTGCCGACATGATTGCACGTTTGCCAGCCAATAATCGCGCCGAGGTGGTAGCTATGCTTAACCGGGCGATTCCCGCAGAGGTTGTAAACGCGGGGCAGGCGACACTTCACCAGCTTAGTATGAAATGGCAAACTGCCCACGCACAAGCCGACATTCAGCAACGCGCCGCAGCAGCCCTGCGTCGCCCGCGAGGCGGTTCATAATCCGTTTTAAATAAACCTATGCTGTATAACGCCAATAGCGAAGAACAAAAAATCCAGAAATTCTGGGAAGACAATAAAATTTTTGAAAAATCCGTGAGTGAGCGGCCTGCCGACAAGCCGTACGTTTTTTACGATGGCCCGCCGTTTGCGACCGGCCTGCCGCATTATGGGCATTTTCCGTCATCAATCATGAAAGATGCCGTGCCTCGCTATTTTACCATGCGCGGTTACCGGGTAGAGCGTCGTTGGGGCTGGGATTGCCATGGCCTGCCAATTGAAAATATTGTTGAAAAAGAAATGGGCACTAAAAGCAAAAAAGAAATCGAGGCGCTCGGCGTGGCTGAATTTAACGAACGTTGCCGGAGTAAAGTGCTCGGCTATGTGGATGGCTGGAAAAAGACCATTGGTCGCCTGGGCCGCTGGGTGGATATGGACAATGCCTACCGCACCATGGACCTGGGTTATATGGAATCCGTCTGGTGGGTATTCAAACAACTCTGGGATAAAGATTTGATTTACGAGGATTACCGCTCCATGCACGTTTGCCCGCGTTGCGAAACCACCTTGTCGCAGCAAGAAGTGAGCGAAGGGTATAAGGATGTCAAAGACATTTCGTTATTCGTAAGATTTAAACTTACCAATGCGAAAGAAAAGCTTGGCTTGGATGGTGATGTGTATATGCTGGCCTGGACCACGACACCCTGGACGTTGCCCGGGAATGTGGCGTTGGCGGTGGGGGAAGATGTTGAATATAGTCTAATAAAGATTACGGAAGCGCCATTTTATATAGAAGATAAGGGGCAGGTTATAGACAAAGAAGGGCTGAAAGAATATTTTGTTGTTGTTGCAAATAATCTAAAGGACACTGTATTGGAAAGTCCTCATCTAAAAACTGGCTCAGCCGCTGAAGAGTTAGATAAAATTAAAGGAGAGAAGCTAAGCGGCCTCACCTACGAACCTCTCTTTCCATATTATCAAGATACCCCCAACGCCTTCCGTGTTGTTGCCGGAGATTTCGTAACAACCGAAGACGGCACCGGCATCGTACATATCGCCCCAGCATTTGGAGACGACGACTTTAAAGTTGGCAAACGGGAAAATATTCCGCTTGTGCAGCACGTCAGCATGGATGGCCGCTTTAAGCCCGAGGTAACGGATTTTGCCGGGCAAGAAGTAAAACCTCGATCGGACGACGATAAAATTCGCCTGGCCGCAGATATCGCAGTTATCAAATATCTACAGGACCACGAATTATTTTTTGCTAAAAAGAATATTCAGCATACGTATCCACACTGCTGGCGCTGTGATACGCCCCTCTTAAACTACACCACCTCTTCGTGGTTCATGAAAGTTACCGCCATCAAAGACCGGGCAATTGAACTCGCCAAGCAAATCAACTGGTCGCCAGAGCACATCAAAGAGGGCCGGTTTGGTAAATGGCTCGAAGGCGCGCGTGACTGGTCTATTTCGCGCCAGCGTTTTTGGGCCTCGGTAATGCCGGTGTGGCAGTGTGACTCTTGCAAAAAATACGAAGTGTTCGGTTCGGTAGCTGATCTGGAAAAAGCCTGTGGTCAGGCCGTAGCCGATTTGCACAAACATGTTGTCGACACCATAACATTTGCCTGTTCCTGCGGGGGGGGCATGCGCCGCATTCCCGACGTGCTCGATACCTGGTTTGATTCCGGTTCAATGCCCTATGCCCAGGTACATTACCCGTTCGAGAATAAGGCCAAATTCGAAGCGAGTTTCCCCGCGCAGTTTATTGCCGAAGGCCAGGATCAGACCCGCGCCTGGTTTTATTACCTCCACATACTTTCCACCGCTTTATTTGATTCGACTCCGTTTAAAAACGTGATCGTCAACGGTATCGTGCTGGCCGAAGACGGCAAAAAAATGAGCAAAAAACTGCAAAACTACCCCGATCCCAACATGTTGGTGGAAAAATACGGTGCCGATGCCCTGCGGTATTACCTGCTCACCTCCCCGGTCATGCACGCCGAAAGCCTGAATTTTTCCGAAGAAGGCGTGCGAGAGTTGTACGGCAAATTGGTAAACACGCTCTGGAACGTGTACGAATTTTACACCCTCTTTGCCGGCGAATTTGAGCATCACAAACCATATAAGTCTTCGCACCTGCTCGACAAGTGGATAATGGCCAAGTTGCATCAGACCGAAAAAGAAGTCACCAAGCAAATGGAAACATACCATTTGGCCGAAGCCGCCCGCCCCCTGTTGGATTTTGTTACTGAGTTATCGCAATGGTATGTGCGGCGTAGCCGCGAACGCCTGAAAGGCGATGATGAAACCGATAAAATGCAGGCGCTCTCCACGCTCCGCCATGTATTGTTAATTGTGTCTAAACTGCTTGCGCCGTTCACCCCGTTTATCGCCGAGAAATTATATTCCGAACTGCGCTCCACCGATCCACAACCCAAGAATTACAAAGAAAGCGTCCATTTAGAAGCCTGGCCCGCGGTACACGACGATCATTACGATGAGCATTTGCTACAACAGATGGAGCTGGGTCGCGCGATTGTGGAAATGGGCCTGGCGCTGCGCGCTGAGCACAAACTCAAAGTGCGCCAGCCGCTTTCCGCGCTCCAAATCAATAACGACCGGATTTCTCATGAATTGCGCCAGATTATTGCTGAAGAGTTAAACGTTAAAGAGGTTGAATTTGCCGAGGTGGCCGACGGGCCGGATTGGAAAGAAAAGAAAAACGCCGAGGTAACCGTCTGGCTCAATACCGCGCTCACCCCCGAGCTTAAAGAAGAGGGGATGACGCGTGAAATTATCCGGGCGATTAACCAGTTGCGTAAAGACCAAGGGTTGACGGCTAACGATATTATTCAAGTGGTCTATGCCACTGCTGATCCCGGCCTTTTAACCCTGCTGCAAGCTGAAGGCCCGGCCATTGCCAAATCCGTGCTTGCCAAGAGCATCGCAACCGGGCCCGCCGAAGGGGTTGAACTGATGATTGGGGGAAAATCACTAAAATTAGCCCTAAAAAACACCAACGAGTAACACTTCTTGACACTCGCCCGGATTGTGTATACACTAACTGTTCATTCTATTATCGTTTTTAAAGCTGGTTGTGCATATGGAAGCGAGCTATTCGAAAGAAGAGCCGGAGCCCAATAGTACAATTCATCACCGTAATCAGCCTGCTTTATTTTTGTGATAACCCAATGAATTAAATTCTTGGGTTATTTTTTTCTTATCACAGCTATGTCAGCCGAGGAATTAAACGGCAAAACAATTCTCCTGATTCACGCCGGTTCGATGCGCAAGAAATTCATCTTCGACCGTCTTCGGGAATTAGGAGTACGGATCATTTGTCTTAACCGGGAAAAAACCGAGCTGGCCGTGCCGTGTGTGGAAGATTGGATTATTAACGATTTAAAAGACGAAGCAGGGTCTTTGCAAAAAGTCATTGAATATATAGCGAAGCACCCCGAAAAAAAGATTGCTGGAGCGGTCACTTTTTGGGATGAGTGCATCTTGTTGACCTCCAAAATTACCGACCAGTTTGGCTGGGTAGGCATTCCTTCGTCGGTGTCCGATCTCATTAAAAATAAATATGCTTTTCGCGCTGCCTGCACCACGCAGGGCATCGCTGCCCCCTGCCACGTGCTCTTGAAAACCGAAGCTGATCTGGAGCGGGTAAATGCCGAATTGGAGTACCCGGTGGTGATTAAACCTGTCTACGGAGCCTGCAGCGCCTTTGTGGTTCGTGCTAATACGCCCGCAGAACTCGCGGCCCAGTATAAAAAATTGAAAAAAAATATCCATACCTTTTGGCTGGCTCCAGAATGGAACAGTCTTGAGGTTTTGGTTGAAGAATATATCGTCGGCCAAGAGGTAGATATTGATATTTTGCTCCAGAACGGCGCTGTGCAATATAGTTCTATTATCGATAATAAAGAAACATTTGAACCTTTTTTTGTAGAAACCGGTTGGTCATCGCCATCGCGGCTTGGTGGCGCCCAGCAAGAGGAATTAAAAAAAATGGCCTTTGCCACCCTCGCAGCGCTGGGGGTGAAAAATGGCTGCATTCATTTTGAAGCAAAAATCGGCCCGGGTGGGGCGGTACCGATCGAAGTTAACTTGCGCATGGGCGGCGGCGAAGTATATTTGTATTCTAATTTAGTTTGGGGCGTGGATTTAGTCGAAAATGCCGTTAAGATTTGTCTGGGTATTCCCTTATCGCTTCCGCCGCCTGCCGCTCCAGAATGCTGCCTCCTTTCACATCGTTTTTTATCTACCGAAAGCTGCCGGCTAGACTCGTTCAAGGTTGATGATGCTCTCAGTAGCCAGGAATATTTCGTTGATCTCTATTTTGAAAAGCAAATCGGGGAAGTATTTCTGGCCCCGCCTGCTGGCTATGATCGCAGTATTGGCGTAATTACTGTCAAAGGCGCCAACCATGACGAAGCCGCCGCAAATTTAGTCCGTGCTTTGGGGTATGTGCATTACGAAACCAACCCAATAAGTAAACAAAAATGAGGAAATTAAATTCCTCCCGTTTATTAATTTGTATGGACCGGAAAGAAAAAATTTTACCCGTAAAATCAACCCTCACGGGTAACGGTATTCGCCTCACTGTCCGAAACCGTCAGTTTGCCATTTCGTATCCGTCGGCTATCTGGAAAAAAACCCCCCCGGAAATCCGCCAACTATTACTGGAAAATTTAACTTTCGGTAATACCCATTATTTAGGGGTAATTCATGGGTATGATCGGATTCAATACAACACCCCCCTCCCACTGTTTGAAAGTTTACTCTTCAGAAATCAGGCCGTCTCAATCGTCAAAGCCGAAAAATATGACAAAGTTCCGCCGTTAACGTATTTACGGGCTTTTTTTAATTTGCAATACGATTTTGTTTCCCGCCCCACGGCCCTGCCGTTTGGCACCAAACGCCGGGAGTTTCATGCCCTCAAACCAACCGCCGTGATCCCGTTTACCTTTGGCAAAGAAAGCCTGGCCACCTTTGCACTGTGTCGTGAGCTTGGCATAAAGCCAGTCCTGGTTTATTCCCAAGAACCGTCATCACCCTATGAAGAGGCCTACAAAAAGAAACAATTAGTTCGTTTCAGCAAAGAATTTGGGGTAGATGCCTATTTTGTAAAAAATGAGCCCGGGCTGTTTCGCTACGATGCTGCTTTTAAAGAAAAACCTGGCACCGAAGTGGGTTGGGGTTCGCAGACCACGCTGTTGTCCTGGCAAGTACTCCCGTTTGTATTTGCTTACCAGGCGCAGTATATTTTGTTTGGCAGCGAGCACCTCAATAACGAGTATGGTTTCAATGAAGCTGGTTGGCGGGTGCAATATTCCTATGACCAGAGTACTTTTTTTACCCAGGAACAAGACGCCGCTATCCGCGTGGTAACCGAAGGTAATTGCCGGGTACGTACCAGTCTTGAGCCCCTTGATGAAACTTCAATTTTATTCCTGTTACATCACCGCTACCACGAGATCGGTAAGTACCAATTTTCTTGTACCGGCGAGCAGCCGCTGTATGCCGGTTCGCAATGGTGCCACCGCTGCTATAAATGCTGGCGGATGTTTTTGATCGCCTGTGTGGTGGGTGTAGACCCGTATTCGTTTGGATTTAAGAAAGATTTATTGAACGAGCCGGGGGTCTTTACTAATTATTTTGGCAGCGATATCAAAAGCGGCTCAAATGACGAGCTTGATTTTTGTTTTTATGCCCTACTTAAAAAGAAATGGCCCAGCCGGTACGTCCAGTTGTTCCAGAAGACCCGGCTGCCACACCTTAAACCATGGGGCGTCTATCGTCGCGCGTTTACGTCACTCCAGTCGCATTATAATTTGCCGCCCGACTTTCAAAACAGGCTGGTGGCTATTTTCAAAGCAGAACTCCGCGCCCTAGACAAGGTGCTCCCGGCCTAAGCGCAGTTGTCTGCGTTATTTGAGTGGCCCCAATTGGCCCCGTGCTGTTGACAAGCCCGGGGCTTTATTTTACTGTACGGCCAAGAGCGGAGATTGTTTCGCCGATTATCTAAGAGAGCCTATGTTGAACGTTAAACAGGTGTTTGAGCTTAGTCTAAAATTAGGCATGGCCGCCGATCCTCGAGGAGCCACGGCCATTAAAAAATCTTTAGAGCGCGCGAAGCGTAATTATGCAGATTTGCCCGCGCACGAAAAAGAATATTTTGATCAAACCAGGCTTACTAACCCCTACCTTGATAGCTCGGTACTAGTTGATGATGGGTGCAAAGAGGTCAAGCGAGTGTTAGTTGGTATTGATGTGGGGGTCGGAGAGATACTGCTCGCCAGCCAGCTCAGTGAGCGGGGTAAAAAAATTGATCTGGTGATTGGCCATCACCCGCTCGGGCGGAATCTGGCCTATCTTGACGAAGCCATGGAGCTTCAGGCCGAGGTTCACCAGCGCCACGGCATCCCCATTCACTTGGCTGAAAAAATTCTTGAAGAACGCACCCGTGAAGTAAGCCGAGGGCTGCATTCCTTGAATCATTATCAGGCGGTAAACATCGCCCAGCTGCTCCAGGTTAATTTAATGAATACCCACACCACCACCGACAATCTGGTGGATGGTTTCATCCATAACTTCCTTAAGGCTGAACAGCCCGAGACGGTTGGCGAATTAATGAAGGCGCTGCTTAAGATCCCTGAATATCAAGAGGCCAAACGCTTGGGTACCGGCCCGAAAATATTTGCGGGGAGTCCGCAGCACCGTATCGGTAAATTTTTACTTGAAATGACCGGCGGAACAAATCCTTCAAGCAAAGTGTATGAACAATTTTCCCGGGCCGGCATCAGCACCGTGATTGGCATGCACATTCGGGAACAATCCATGGAGACCGTTAACACTCATCACCTCAATGTGATTGTGGCCGGGCATATTTCTTCCGACTCCCTTGGCATGAATCTATTTTTGGATGAGCTAGAGAAAAAAGGCATCGAAATTGTTCCGTGCGGCGGACTGATCCGCGTAAGCCGGGTGAAAAAGAAGTAAAATTAGGACAAAAAATACCCTGGGGTGCCACTCGGCACCCCTTTTGTTTGCGGTGTGTTTGCGGTACAATAAGCACAGCTAAAGACTTCGCTAAACTGAGATACTTAGAATTCATTGCAAAATTGTCATTCCCGCGAAAGCGGGAATCTAGTCGTGGTGTGTATAGTGTGGATTCCCGCTTTCGCGGGAATGACACGAATTGATTTTGACATGACCTGTTCGCTATGATTGGCTGTTTAAAAGGGGTGGTATTAGATCAAAAAGGCAATAAGGCGTTGATAATGACCCCGGGTGGGGTTGGCTACGCCGCACTCCTGAGTGTGGGGGCCTGCGCGCTTGCCCAACCAGGTAGCGAAATCACTCTGCAGACATATTTGGTGGTGCGCGAAGACGCGTTGGAATTGTTTGGGTTTAACAGCAGCGAAGAAAAAACGCTATTTGAATTATTTTTATTGGTCAACGGAGTGGGTCCAAAGACCGCCCTGCACCTGCTCGCTCTGGGATCTGTAAGTGAAATTAAAAACGCCATTGGCCGCGGCGATGTGAGCTACCTAACCAAAGTCAGCGGTATCGGGGCTAAAACCGCCGAGCGCATTGTGGTTGAATTGCGCTCAAAAATGAAAGATCATTCTTTAACAAATTCATCAGAAAAAAGTTCTCCTACAAGTGACGCGGTGAGCGATGTGATAGATGGTCTAGAGGCTCTGGGGTATTCGTCTATCGAGGCGCGCGACATTGTTAAAGTTTTGGATGCAGCGGGGAAAACTAGTGAACAATTATTGCGCGAAGCGCTTCGTAAAATGAAATAAATAATAAAACCCGCTATTGGCGGGTTTTATTATGCCTCTCCCGTGCCGGAACACATTCTAAAAACTAACCATAATTCGTAGGATGAGTTGGGGGAGAGGGTGTGGCAGACGCAGCTATGGTGCGGGAATGATCTCCATGATTTCACGCGTGTTGTTACCGTCGATCATTTCCATATCGACGCACACGCTCATCACCACGAAGAAGTTGTACCCGAGGGCTTCGCGGGCGGGCGCGCGCCCGGTTGCCCTCATGCGCAGATAGCGCAGCTTGGTGCCGGGCACCTTGGCCGGGTTGTAGAGCAGATCAACCAGGTCCTTGAAGCTCTGAATTACGAAACTCCCTTTTAAAGCAAATCTAAGCCACATTTGGTATACTAAAAGACACTCCCAAAGGGAGTGTCTTTTAGTTAACTGCTGTGTCGCATGGATACCCATTCAC
>JAHFHZ010000008.1 GCA_023246715.1 Candidatus Magasanikiibacteriota bacterium
GGCTGAAATTAAAAACACCGCTGCAGCAGTTGCAGGGTGTCAGACAATTTGAGAGCGCTCGACTTAACTATGCGATTTGAGTTTATTAACAGGGTGTTACTTTACTGTGTAGATATTACACTAAAACAATATCCTAAAACAATAGTTTGGTACTATATAAACAAAAAAAACAACCCTCATAATTAATGGGGGTTGTTTCTAAAAAAATAGAATAAAGCTACTTGTTCCTAGCCCGTTAAGTGATCCATCCAAAGCGGGCTTTGCCTGGATCAATGTAGGGGGCTAGGAAAGTAGTACGCCCCCGAAGCTGAGGGGGGGTTAGCGGGGGCCGCGCTGGGCACGCGGTGCGGGCGCGCTCGCGGAGGCTCGGGGCCAGGCGAAGTAGCCGCCAACCGCCAGCAGGGAGAGCACGAGGAGCATGATGCTCATCCAGGCGCGCATTGCCCGGCTGACCACCGGGCGATCGCCGTCTATGATCAAGGGGTGGCAGCGCGTGTCGGACTGAGGGTCCCGCAGCTGGGTGAGCGGCTGGGTCTTGGTGTCCGGACGGAGCAAGACCTGCTGGATCGCGGCAGTCGGCGATCCGGCCGAGGTGGCCGCAGGCGGCGGGATGGTCGGCACCCGCTCCAGGATACGCGTGAGCCTCGCGCTCTCGGGGATGGTCTCCACGGCGATCGGCCGGCCCGGCGTGGTCGGCCGGCCCGAGGCGGAGCTGCCCGGAGCATCATCACCGATCACGCCAGACACGGCCACAGGGCCACGGCCACACTCGACCAGGCTCGGCGGCAGCTGGGCACTCGGCACCCCGATGCCGCCCACCAGGGTGATGTCGGCCGGCGCGTCGTTGCGCGGGGGCAGGTGCAGTGCGGGGGCGGTGCGGGAAGGGAAACGGCGCTGCTCGTACCTATCAAGCAATTCGGCGCGCGCCCGACCAGCGGCACTGTTCGCGTCCATGCCTTCGAAGCTGTCCGGACCGAAGCGGTCGATGATCGCCTGGAGCGCGCTCTCGATCTTCGCCAGCTCCGCGTCGAGCGGATCAGCCTGGATGGCAGGCGTGGGAGGGACCAGCGAAACGATCTGGTGTCCGTTCAATCTGCTCATGGAAACTACTCCTGGGGTGACTGGGTTTAGTTTGCAGCACGCACAACGTGCGGCGCGGTATCCCTTGCCCATATAAATTGTGAGCAAAAAATATCGCACCACGCGTCATGCTACAAACCAATTGTAAATGAACCGACCTTCCCTTTGACTCCAAAAAATTAGCGGCAAAGGGAAGGGAAGCGATGCGAGCCATTTGGGTGGCTGCGGGGGGGGTGAGGTCTATCTGGCAAGGGCAGCGGCGAGAGCCTGGGAGCGCTGGCGCCGTTCATCGGTCAAGCGCTGCCGCTCCGCCCGGGCACGATCCGCCTGAATTTGTTCCACCTCTCGGGCAGACGGCTCGGCCATCAAGTGCAGGAAGCACCAAAAAGAGGAGGCGGCCGACTCACCATGCACGGCCATTCGCAAACGCGGACAACTGTCGAAAACCTCGGCAATCGCCCCGAGACTCGAACAGTCGAGGCAAACCACGCTGCCAAGCAACCGCTTGGCCTGGCGGCGCACGTAGGCGCACTCGGCAAGCGAGGCATCGACAGCGGCTTCGTCAGCGCGGCGCTCGGCCTCGACGAGCAGAGCGTCGACCGTGGAACCGTACTCGGCCTGGCGCCGATTCTCGGTCTCCCGAAAAAAGCTCCGCCAGTGCTGCTGACGCTGGCCATCAAGCGCGGCCCGGTCGGCGGGATCCATTCCGCCAATGCAGAAAGACCCGCGAGACAGTTCACTATGCATGGAAACCTCCAAAAAGATTGACCCCCCGGTCGAGCCGGGAGACAGCTGATGATTATACGTAATCATTACTTGCCTCCCGACTAAACCGAAATTTGCATCGCTTTTAAAGTAAAAAGAGCACATTATGCCAATAAATGCATAATCGTGCGAGTATAGCATATTTTTGCTTCATTGTCAAGCCTATTGCGGCATATTTTGGCTAATTAAAAGCAAAAAAAGAAAAATACCCGGCTTAAAAACAGCCATATTTCGGCCTTGCGAGCCGTCTGGCGCTATGGTACAATAAACGCACTCCAACAAAATTGGAGCTTCTGATTTAGATTTTCTATTGCCCTCTTATGCACCTTTCCTGGCTCGGTAACACCTGCGTTAAAATTCAAAGCAAACCCGCCGAAGAAGAAATCAGCATTATCATCGATCCATATAAACCAACCATGGGCGATTTTCCACGCAACTTTTCACCCTCGCTCGCCCTTTTTTCCGTCGGCCAAAAAGATGCTACTACACTTTCTCAAGAACCGTTTATCATCGACACGCTCGGTGAATTTGATTTAAAAGGAGTCATGATCAACGCTTTTCCGGGCCCAGACGGCGTCGTCATTTACAAACTCGTCCTCGAAGGCATTAACTGCGTGCACCTTGGCAAGCTCACCAAAAAAATCGACGATGAAACCGTCGAAAAATTAGGCAAAGTTGATCTACTCCTGATTCCGGCCGGCGGGGCTGGATTATTATCTGCCGAAGACGCCGCCGAAGTAACCAGCAGCCTCGAACCACGCATTGTCATCGCGCTCAACACCCTCTCCGACAACAATCCCAAAGCCGAACCAATTTCCAATTTTATCAAAGCGGTGGGGCTCAAGCCGGAGGTTACCGATAAAAAAATTATCCTCAAACACAAAGATCTGCCCCAGGGCGAAACCAAATTATTCGTGCTGGAAAAAAATATCTAGGCAATCAAATTATTGAATCAAAAAATCTTTAAAATGCCTGCCAAAAATTCCGCTCCGGCTAAAACACGAAGTCCGCGGCCAAAAAAATCAGTTACGCTGTTGCCCATCAGCGCCCCGCCACGCGGCGCGCGCGCCTACATGTGGGCGGGGGTGCTGATTATTTCCGCCCTGGTGGTAATGTTGTGGGTGTGGTCTCTCAAAATAGAACTCTCCTTTTACGATTGGAAAAACACCCCGGAACAAAATTTTTGGCAGCACAGCCGCGCGGCCTGGGCTGAGTTATTCAAATCCAACCCCACCGAGTTAACCAAACAAGAAATAACCGACGATTTGAAAAACGCGCTGCAAGAGCTGCAAACGGCTGATTTCACTACCACTACGACAACCGCCGCCAGCGCCACCTCCACCGCTAACGGCAGCAGTTCAAACACGCTGCCAACCAGTTCAACGAGGCCTTAAAACACAAAAACATCAACAAAAACCTGCTGGTGTTTTACTGTTTTAATGTGTTAATGGACTATGCCCGAACAACAACCAAAACTGATTGCTCCGGAAATCGGAAGAATCTCTCCCGCTCCGATCGTGGATGAAATCAAAGCGTCCTACCTCGAATACGCCATGAGCGTTATCGTTTCGCGCGCGCTGCCCGACGTGCGCGACGGGCTCAAACCCGTGCACCGGCGTATTTTGTACGCCATGTGGCGCCTCGGCCTCCGGCACAACGTCAAATTCCGCAAATCCGCCAACGTAGTCGGTGAGGTGATGGCCAAATATCACCCCCACGGTGATTCAGCCATCTACGATTCGTTAGTACGCATGGCGCAGGATTTTTCCATGCGCAAGCCCCTGGTCAATGGGCAAGGAAACTTCGGCTCCATGGACGGCGATTCGGCGGCCGCTATGCGCTACACCGAAGCGCGCCTGATGGCGATTGGCGAGGAATTATTAGTCGACATCGAAAAAGAAACCGTCCGCTTTATTCCCAACTACGACGGTTCCCAAGAAGAACCCTTAGTGCTCCCGGCCAAAGTCCCCAACCTGCTGTTAAACGGCACGGTGGGTATCGCGGTCGGAATGGCCACCAATATCCCGCCGCACAACCTTGGTGAATTATGCCAAGGCATCACCCATCTGCTTGATCACCCCCAAGCAACCATCGAGGAATTATCCGAAATCATCCAAGGGCCGGACTTCCCCACCGGGGGAATAATTTATAATAAAAAAGATATCCTGGCGGCCTACGTCACCGGGCGAGGCGGCGTAGTATTGCGCGCTAAGACCGAAATCAAAGAAGCTAAAAACGGCCAATTCCAGATTTTAGTGACCGAAGTCCCCTACCAAGTAAACAAGGCCGAGCTGCTCGAAAAAATCGCCAACCTGGTGCAAGAAAAAAAACTCGAAGGCATCCGCGACCTACGCGATGAATCCAACAAAGAAGGCGTGCGCGTGGTGATTGAACTTAAAAAAGACAGCTACCCCAAAAAAGTCCTCAATCAGCTGTTCAAACACACCGATTTGCAAACCACGTTCCACTTCAACATGCTGGCGCTCGTTGACGGCATCCAGCCCCGGGTCTTGAATCTTAAAAATGTTTTAGAAGAGTTCATCAAACATCGCCAAGTAGTGATTCGCGCTCGCACGGTTTTCGATCTCAACAAAGCCACAGACCGCGCGCATATTCTGGAAGGCCTAAAAATGGCTCTGGACAAAATCGACTTAGTGATCAAAACCATCCGCGCCAGCCGCGATAAAGAAGAAGCCAAAATTGAATTAATTAAAAAATTCAAATTTTCCGAAGCGCAGGCCGCCGCCATTTTAGAAATGCGCCTCTCCGCGCTGGCTAACCTGGAGCGCCAAAAAATTGAAACGGAACTGGCCGAGAAAAAACTGTTAATCAAAGAATTAGAATCGATCCTGGCTTCCGCAATAAAAATTATCGGCATTATCAAAACTGAAACCAAAGAACTGCAGGCCAAATATGATGATCCGCGCCGCACCCAGCTGATCGCGCACGGCATCAAAGAATTCACGATGGAAGATTTAATTGCCAACGAACCAACCATCGTCATGACCACTACCGACGGTTACATTAAACGCCTGCCCCCCGACACGTTCCGCCAACAAAGCCGGGGCGGCAAAGGAGTAATCGGCGTCACCACCAAAGAAGAAGAATCAGTCGATCAGCTACTCACCACCAACACCCACGATAATTTGCTGTTCTTCACCAACCGTGGCCGCGTGTTCCAATTATTTGCCTACGACATCCCGCAGGCCAGCCGCACCGCCAAGGGCCAGGCGCTAGTGAATTTTTTACAGCTCGCCCCGAACGAAAAAATTACCGCGTTATTTCCGCAAAGCGATATTGGCAAATTTAAATTCCTGGTCATGGCCACATCTACGGGGCTGATCAAAAAAACCCCGCTCGAAGACTTTGCCAATGTGCGCCGGAGTGGAATCATCGCGCTGAAGCTCAAAACCGACGACAGCATGGAATGGGTGCGCCCCTCGCGCGGCACCGACGACATCATGATCGCCACCCAGCAAGGCCAGGCTATCCATTTTAAAGAAGCCGACGTGCGCCCCATGGGCCGCACCGCTGCCGGCGTGCGCGGCATTCGCCTGCACGGTGCCGACAAAGTGGTGGGTATGGATGTCGTTGACCCAAAAAATAAAACCGTGGAATTCCTGATCGTAGGCGAAAACGGCCTTGGCAAGCTCACCGAAATCAACAGCTACAAAGTACAGGGTCGCGGCGGCAGCGGTATCAAGACCGCCAAAATCACCGATAAAACCGGCGCCGTTATTCACGCGAGCGCCATCGACAAAACTACCGCCAACGAAAAAGATATCGTGCTGATGTCGGCCAAAGGCCAAGTAATCAGAATGCCGTTTGGCTCCATTCCCTCCTCCGGTCGCGCCACCCAGGGGGTCCGTCTGATGCGCTTCAAGGAAGGCGATGATAAAGTGGTGAGTGTGACACTCATCTAAAACTTACTCCAAAAAAAATAACCCCGCCTCATTAAAACAGGCGGGGTTATTTTTTTAAACACAGATTTATTCTCACGCTGGCCGCCTTTCTAAAGCGACCAATTGGAAAACATCCGGAGCGCTTCGACGATTTCTGCTTCTGGAGCCCCAAACGATAATCGCACGTATCCTTCGGCACCAAAAGCCGCGCCAGGAACCAACGCGATATTCGCGTCATCAATCAAACGGCGGCAAACACGGGCCGAATCACGCTCGGCGTTGCCAAGCGCCGCGAGCGAAACAAAAGCATACAAACCCGCCGGAATAGCTACGGTAGTTTTAAAATATTCCTGCAACGCCGCTAAAAACGCGCGGCGGCGAAGTTCGAGGGCGCCCCGCACATAAGGCAGCACTTCCCCGGCACGCGCCAAAGCCCCAAGGGCCGCAAACTGGCTAATACTCGAAGTACCAGTGGTACTCTGGGTTTGCAAGGTAGTCAACTGCTCAATAATCGCCTGGGGGCCAAAGGCCGCGCCAACGCGCCAACCGGTCATGGCAAAATGTTTAGAACAGCTCTGTATCACCACCACCCGATCCCGATATTCAGAGAATGACCCAGCCGAAATAAATTCCGCCCCGTCATAGGTGAGGCCGCTATATACTTCATCAGATACAACCAATAAGTCATGCTGCGCGGCCATGGCCAGAATAGCCTGCAGTTCTGCTCTTGAATATAATGCTCCGGTGGGATTACCGGCGCTATTAATAATTAATAATTTTGTTTTAGAAGTAATCGCTTGTTCCAGAGCCTGCAGATCCGGCTTCCAACCATTTGCTTCAGTCGTAGGCACAACAACCGGCTGGCCACCGCCTAAACGCACCATGCTTGGGTATGAAACCCAGTACGGCGAAAAAATAATTGCTTCGTCGCCCGGCTTAATAAACAACTGGCACAAGGCAAACAAAGCGAATTTACCGCCGCAGGTAATGATTGTTTCCGCCACCGAAAATTGTGTCGCGTAAGTTGCGTTCAACCAACCAGCAAAAGCCGCTCGCAATTCCGGAATACCGGCGGCGGGCGAGTACTGAGTTTTGCCTTCGCGTATAGCGCGCTCAGCGGCTTCCACAATCACCGGGTGCGGCGGCAGCAATGGCTCCCCAATGCTCAAATTAAAAACCCGCTCACCCTGGGATTTTTTAAGCAGCGCGCGACTGTTAATGGCCACAATCGCCGAAGATTCAATGGGGAAGGTGGGAATCTGCACAAAAAATCTGTATATAAAACAATCTCTAAAATCCTAACAGATTTAACCTCGCGGAGCAACGATTAAAAAATACGATTAAAAACCTCGATTCTAAATCGAGTTTTTTTAGCTCATGAGCGCTCCTATGTGGCACAGAAGCTACCTCGCAGATTACCCAGCCGGTGGTAAATCGTTTAAGGCAGGTCAAAAGCATGGCGCGGACGAGTTAATCGCCAGATGACAAAGGCAACGATTGGCAGCAACCAAAATACGAAGGGTGGTACGTAAAGCTGCACAATCCCAAACAGACTGATCCTCTCAATAGATATTGACCCAGTTACTGTCGCCACGTTATCGAGTAGCGCCTTATCCTCGGTCAGGCTGATTTTTAATTCGGCATTAGCCGCTGTGACTTGACGATCGTTTTCAATGCGTTTATTTTTTATTTGTTGGTTTTCGGACTGGAGTTGCTGATTGAAGAAGGATCGGTTGGCAGAAAGATTATTTCGTTCGGTAATCAGGCTCTGATAGGCCGGAGTGGTGGTAGCCGGACTATCCTTGATCTGCTGGTTTACGTTGGCCAGGTTTCGTTCAATATTTTTTAATTGATTATTGAGGTGGGCTGCGGCGGTTCGGTGGTCAGATTCGATTTTGGCGCGCACTACCTGCAGGTGTTTCAGAATATCCGTTTGAGTAGCGGTTTCGTGTTCGATGGCGCGTTTTTCAGGGAGTAGATTTTGTTGTTGTTCGGATTCAACGAGGAACGCTTCGGGGACGATCTCAGCTATCTCAGCGCGGAAGTCCCCGAAGATGGTCTGGGGCAAGACAAAATCAAGTGAAGCGTACTCGGAATTGATTCGGGCGTTGTCGATACGGCCGCCATAACCGCGGATGATCGTCTGCAAGCGGCGGGCTAATTTTTGGACAGCCCGAGATTTAAAGTCGGCTTGATAGTTTGTTTTTAAGAATTCTCTGGTATCATTTATTTGGTCAAGATCAAAAAAAGTACCTAGTAGTCCGCCAGTTAGTCGATTCACCGTTACCCTTACATCGCTGGAACCAAGCCCGGTAGCAGCACCATATTCAATATCCAAAGATGGTCCAGCGGTGGGCTGGTACGCTGATTTTTCAGCATCGAGCGGATTGGTTAGAGGGGTCGCGGAAAGTAAGTGACCACTGCCCTGCCCCGCAGGTATACGGGGATAGCCACTGAAGGGTTGATTATTTCTGTGTTTTATTACGACCAGTACCAACACCAGCGCGGCTCCGGCTAGGGCAAACCAACGGAAAGTCCAAGTGGTTTTTAATTGTGCCGGTTGCGTGGCAGGTAAGGCGGCAAACAATTTATCTTTCAGCGCGTCGTGGTGGAGCGGGAGGTGTCGAGCGGCTGCACCCCACCGCGCGAGAAGTTGTTTGATGGATGAGGACATAAAATTAGGAACGATTAAGAATAACCCGGGCGCGGGCCAAGGCGCGATGGGCGCGCACGCGGGCAACCAGCGGCGCAATGCCGAGCACAGCCGCGCTTTCTTTAAAAGTTAACTCTCCCAGGTAGCGTAAGCGAAGGATTTCCTGATCAGTCGGGCTGAGTTGGCGCAGGATACTCTCGGTCAGGATTTTTTCTTGCAGTCTTTCCGAAGTGGCGGCTTGATCGGAGTGGTCGGGTGGATTTTCTGGAAGGGGTGGCTCGTGGGCAGCTTTGCGCCAGTGTTCCTGGCAGACATTACGAGCAATAGCGAAGAGCCAGGCACTGAACCGTACGCCGCGCGGGCGGAACCGAGGCAACGCGCCGATGGCTTTGAGCCAGGTGGTCTGCAGACAATCTTCGGCTAATTCGGTGTGGCGCAGCGTATTTACCAGATAACCGTAGAGTCTGGGGGTAATATCATCAAAAAGCTCGGCCAGGGCCGCTCGATCGCCGGTTTGGGCGCGCTTTACCAAAGCGAGTTCTTCGTCAAGACTCATACGATGGGTTAAGTAACGATCGTTAGTATATAAGGATAATGCGGAAAGAGAGTCAAATGTTACAGGTTACGTTGGTTCATAACTTTTGCTGCAAAAACTGGCTATAACTTTAAAAATGCCCTTTCAGGCATCTTTAAAAGTATACTGCGTGCTCTCACCAGGAGTCGAACCTGGATCTTCAGCTTCGGAGGCTAATGTCCTATCCATTGAACGATGAGAGCAAAAATTGCTTATTTTAGAACCAGCGACGAATGACGCGCAATAACTGATACATCCTATATTTTCCTGGGGTTAAAATCAAGTCGTACGTCCCGGGAGCTTCCCACGCCCGCCCCCCAAAACCCAATTTAAATCGAGTCACACCGGCATATTGATGTTTGGGATCGTAAGCACGTTCATCTTCCTCTTTTTTTTCCGCTTGTGGTTGATCTGCCTGGGGCGCGATGCCAAAAAAATCATAATAACGATACCCCAGCGTCTTGGCCGCCTGAATCGCCTCCCATTGCAATAAATACGGCGCCATCAACGCGCGGTAACGATAATCCGACGCTCCATATAAATACGTCATCGTATCGCCAAAATCAACCAGCACAACTGTGGCGATCGGCGTATTTTTTACCCGAGCAATCAACTGTCGAGCAAAGGCCGAGCCGAGGACCTGTTCATAATGGGCGCGTTCATGCAACCGGAAGCCATCACGCTCGGCCGTAGTCTGACTCAGCTGCAAAAAAAGTTCTAAATTTTTTTCTTCCGTAATCTGAATATTTTTTTTCTCGGCCAGTCGAATATTATATCTGGTTTTGGAATGCATTCTCTCTAAAAGTAAATCTGTTGATAACCCTAAATCAATCAAGGTAGTCGCGCGTGGATTTACATCGTTTGCTTTGATCAAACGCGCGTCACGAGCCGGTAAAAAACTATTCGCTTTCGGTTCAAATCGAAAAAACAAAATACCCTTTTTTCGCAAATAATCACAAAACACACTATACACCCGCTCCCGTTGACTCGCCTCATGTTCCGCGCTAACAAACACCGGTCCGCGCGGACAAAAAGCATAACTCCAACCAAAAGGTAGTCTTTGGTAGACCAGTTGAGCCAAAGCGATCAACTGCTTGTCTTGCGTAAACACCAAACGCTCCACCAACTTTCCTTCCGCGGCCAAAATATCACCCCATTCAAAACAATGGGTAAAATACCAACCAGAAACTCCCTTCAAAGCGGCGTTCCAGGCCTTTTGATCTGTACCAAGCTGAAGTTGCATAGGCCAAAGTATATCGTAACAAAGCCAAAAAAGCAATTTTGGAGCCTCGGCGGACAGATCCGCAACAGCTCTTGTCAAAACTAACCAACTATAGTATACTAGTCGGTGTTTCCCTGCTTGCCGGGCCTATTCGGCCCCGCCGAAACAAATTTTACCATTTTAACTTTATTGAGCTATGGGTCTTCCCGGTCATCGCCGCACTTCTGGTGACAAACGCCGCCGTGCCGCGCACTTCGCCTTAAAAGAAAACTCCCTGGGAGTTTGTGCCAAATGCGGCAAAACTGTTCTGCCGCATCGCGTCTGTGCTTTCTGCGGAAACTACAAAGGCCGCCAGGTTATCAAAAAAAATGAAAAGAAATTAGCTAAAAAAAGCACGGCCAAAAAATAACCAGCGGATTTAAAAAATCCTAGTCGTTGTTCATTATGTCAAATCGACATCTTTCGCGCAGCATTGCGATGCAATCTCTTTTCGAGTGGGATTTTCGCGGCCAACCGACGGCGGGCTTACCGGCGATTGTCGAACATAATCTGGTTGAATTTGGCCCCGGCATCGATAATGCCGACTTCACCACCAGTATTATTGATGGCGTAATAGAACACCTGAGCGAAATCGATACGCTCATCGCGCAATACGCCCCCAGCTGGCCGATCAGCCAAATCACCCTGGTAGATCGAAATATTCTACGCATTGGCGTCTACGAACTTAAATTCGCTAAAAACATGCCGCCGAAAGTGGCTATTAACGAAGCAATCGAGATGGCCAAAAATTTTGGCGGCCCGTCTTCGGGCAAATTTATCAACGGGGTACTCGGATCAATGTACAACGACACCCTAAAAGAGCAGGGCCCAGCCCCGTCTACCGCCAACGCCGAGTCAACACCAGCCGCCCCTGCAAACTAAATTAATTTTCATTTATCGCTTGTCGCTCGTCGCTTAGCCCCCGGGTTTAAACGGCGCACGATACGCGGCAAACCACACTTCTTGAGTATGAATTTCACCTACGATCAATTACCCGAAATCGCCGAAAAAAACTTCCGCAGCCTCGAAGAAAAAATTAGCCTCCCCTTCATCAACCCCGCCTATCTGGTGCAAGCTTTTGTGCACCGCTCCTACCTCAACGAACATCATGATTTTCCCCTCGGTCAAAATGAACGCCTGGAATTTCTCGGCGATGCTGTTTTGGAATTAGTCGTCACTGAATATCTTTTCAATGAATATTCCAATCCCGAAGGCGAACTCACCAACTGGCGCGCCGCGTTGGTGAACGCTAAAATGCTCGCTGGTATTGCCTACGAAACGGGCATGGAACCTTACTTGTTCCTCAGCCACGGCGAAGCAAAAGATGCCGGCACCAAGGCTCGCGACTATATTATGGCCAATGCTTTTGAAGCGTTGATTGGCGCTATTTATCTGGACCAAGGCTACGATCTGGCCCGGCAATTTGTGACGCGCTGGGTATTATCGCGCCTGCCAAACGTGTTGGAAGAAGGCTTATATATGGATGCCAAGAGCCGCTTCCAGGAAGCTGCCCAAGAATTGCTCGGGGTCACCCCCACCTACAAAGTACTTCACGAAGAAGGCCCGGATCACGCCAAGCAATTCAAGGTAGGCGTATTTGTGGATCGTGAATTAGTGGCCGCCGGGCTTGGTAGCAGCAAACAAGAAGCCCAAACCGAAGCCGCCGAAAACGCCTTAAAAGTAAAAGGCTGGAAAGGCCCCAAGGTGAATATCATGAAACGTTCCGCCGGCGGTCCGCTCTAAGCGGGAACGCCAGCCATGGATCGGTAGCTCAGCTGGTAGAGCAGGGGCCTCTTAAGCCCAAGGTCCCGGGTTCGATCCCCGGCCGATCCACCACGATAATATTAAAAATCGAACAAAGGGGTGGTGGGGGAAATTTCCCCCACATTCCCGAGGAAGGGTTTTGGGAAACCCGAAGGTTTTCCAAGGCGCAGCGAGGAACGAGCGAGCAGTTCGATCCCCGGCCGATCCACACGAAAAAATAATCTCAAGTTGATAGAACAAAATATATGCTCAATTATATTATCCTTGCTATATTCGCGGCGATATTTGCCGCACTCGTCTTCCTAGCTCGTAAAGCGACGCTCGATCAATTGCCGCTGTTACCCGACGAGAAAACCTTATTTACAGAAGACAATGTCCGCGTTGAGAGCACTTTTCGAGGCGGCAACCGGATCAAAACCATCTATCCACGCTGTCATATTGTAGTAACCAATAAACGTATCGCCATCACCCAGCCCATCTGGCTGAGAAAAAATAAATTCGTCCTACATCAAGTAATTAACTATACGGACCCAAGTGTGACCCTTGATCCGAGCGATCTCATGGGCGGATTCTTGTTTAAAGGCGGGTATATGACGCTACCAAGCAATGTAGAAAATATGAAACTCACCAGTATTGACAACAAGACAAGGTTCGAAATCACGATCCCCTTTCCGAATCATGGCCCACTATTTAACGCTGAACCAAAATTCACTCTCTTCACGAATAATAAAGAAGAATATCAAAAGCATCTCGCTCTGCGCGCGTAATACACATTGCCCCTGTCGTTCAACGGATAGGACAACAGCCTTCGAAGCTGTATATGTGGGTTCGATTCCTGCCGGGGGCACTAATAAGCTTTCAATTACGAAACTCCCCACTACCTCCAAAATTGAGTATAATAAAAGACACCCGCAAGGGTGTCTTTTACATTCAACTGACCGTACGTTCATGGAGACACTGGTCTTCAAAAAACTCCAGGCAGTTGTCACACAACTTAACCATCAATTTCGGTTGGTGCCACGGGAAACGCGCACCACTGGTCGACCGAAAAAGATTTCTCGGATTGCGAATTTTGTGCAAATAAGTGATGGGGATAACTAATTGAACCACTCTGGGCTACAAGACCCAGAGAAAGAATGAAGCTTATAAAGTTAGTGTTCGACTTGAAAGTCGCCATACTTGCCAGACCGCAAACTTTTATTATGATTTGACATATTTAAGTTTTACTGCTAAACTTTAAATATAAAACTTCTTATTTAAATTTTACTATGCCAACCAAATTTCAAGCTGGCGTCTACAGGCAGCAAAGTGACTACCAAAGCTTTGCGCCAACCACAGTTAATAATTCTTTCGGCTGGTCCGATCCTAAAATCGATGTACTACTCGAAAACGCTACTCGATGGCTCGGTGAATTAAACGCTTATTCCCTTTTGGTTCCGGATGTAGATTTTTTTATCCACATGCATATTTTGAAAGAAGCAACCACCTCAAGTCGCATTGAAGGCACCAAAACTAATATGGACGAAGCGGTATTACCAAAAGAAGAAGTTGCCCCTGAAAAACGTGACGACTGGGCTGAAGTACAAAACTACACGCACGCCATGAATTTTGCCATTAATGAATTACAAAATCTGCCGCTATCCATACGACTCTTGCGAGAAACACATAAAATTCTACTCTCTGGCGTTCGCGGTAAACACAAACAACCAGGTAAAATTCGCTCAAGCCAAAATTGGATTAGTGGGGCTACTATTAAAGACGCTATTTTTGTACCACCACATCCTAACGAAGTGCCTGAACTTTTAAGTGATCTCGAAAAATTCTGGCATAACAAAAAAATTGATGTGCCACACCTTATCAGAATCGCTCTGAGTCATTATCAATTTGAAACCATTCACCCGTTTCTTGATGGAAACGGTCGTGTTGGCAGGCTTCTTATTACGCTTTATTTTGTCTCAAACGGGATACTCAAAAAACCCACCCTCTACCTATCGGCTTTCTTCGCGCGTCACCGTGGTGAATACTATGACGCCTTAACAGCCGTACGAACTACCGGCGACATCGAACATTGGATTAAATTCTTCTTGGTTGGTGTGGCTAAAACCGCTAAAAGCGGCGCAGAAACTTTTGAAAAAATCATTGTGCTTAGACACCGCTCGGAAAAAAAGCTGCTGAAGCTCGGACGCCGCGCCAAGATTGGGCAAGAACTCTTAAAATTACTCTACTCACGACCAATTATGAACACAAAACAAGTGGCGAAAAATTTAAAGATATCCACTGTTTCGGCAAACTCCCTTGCGAGCCAATTCCAAACCATTGGCATCTTAAAAGAAACAACCGGCTTTAAACGTAACCGATTATTTGCATTTACCGAATACTTACAGTTGTTTGGAAAGTAATTTAAGAGAGGTGGTAAGAGTAAAGCCGTATGACTTTAACACCACAAGAAAAAATATCTCTATTTGGCGCGCTATTCAAAGGTCGTGCCGATGTTTATGCCCAACATTGGGTATCGTGGGATGGCCAAAAACAGGGCTGGTTTCCTGTACATACTGATCGTACAAATACTACTTATGTGCCACTCACTGATGATGTGCTGGAAGAACATCTGCGCGGCAATAAAATAATCGGCGTTTATACGCTGTTGATTGACAATACATCCTGGTTTGTAGCGGCCGATTTCGATGGAGATACATGGCGCAAAGAAGTTAGGTCTCTTTTATCTCTTTGTAAGGAATATAATTTACCAACCTACGTTGAACGTTCACGCTCCGGTAATGGTGCGCCTGTCTGGTGGTTTTTTGAGACGCCTTATCTGGCAGCTAAAAGTCGGCTGATTTTTTTACATCTACTGAAACTATCTAGTGCTATTGACGCGCTAGATAGCGAGGAAAGTTTTGATCGCGTTTTCCCAAATCAGGATTATCTGTCGGGTAAAGGCCTTGGCAATCTAATCGCCCTGCCGCTTCAAGGCAACGCACGAAAACAGGACAACACCGTATTTCTTGATCCAGAACATGACTTTACGCCGCACACCGACCAATGGTTCTTGCTTAAAATAATTCAACGCATATCTAGTAGTCGCATGGACGAGCTACACGCTACATTTATTGAGCAGAAGAAGAAAACAACAACGTATGTCGCTCACTATACCGGAACGGATTTGCCCATAACAATTGGAACTCACGTCACCGTTCCCAAGAGCTACATTTTTAAAGAATTAGCCAACTTTTTAGGGAAACATCTTAATTTTTTTAACACTGAGTATGCGGTCAAGCAACGAATGGGACTGCCTACTTTTGGTACTGAGCGCTATTTTAAAACCATTGAAAAAAATAACGAGAACATATTGCTTCCGCGAGGGTTTCTGTCGACGCTCCTTAACTACCTCAAAGAACAGAACGTGCCATTTGTCATTTTTGATCAGCGTTATAAGTCGAGCCCGATAAAATATTTATTTTCTTGCTCACTCTTTGATTATCAGTCTGTGGCAGTCAATGCTTTTACTAATAAAGATTCCGGCATTTTAGTTGCCCCGCCTGGTTCCGGTAAAACGATTATGGGCTTAGCTCTAGTAGCAGAGAAAAAACAACCTGCCTTGATTTTAGTTCACCGCAAACAAATCGCGAATCAGTGGGTGGAGCGCATTGAAAATTTTCTTAACATCCCCAAGAAAAAAATCGGCCAGGTTGTTGGAACAAAGAAGAAAGCACAGCTACCTATTACCGTCGCCATGGTGCAAAGTTTAGCGCGACTTGATTCGCTAGAAGATTTGGCTAATCAATTCGGCACGGTAATCGTTGATGAGTGTCACCACATGCCGGCCAAAATGTTCCGTGCCGTAATAACTAAACTCAAACCGCAGTATCTTTACGGCCTTACCGCCACACCCAATCGCAAGCATAACGATGAAAGACTCATTTTTATTTATCTCGGCGAGATTATCCATGAAGTGGAGCATCAACCAAAACCAAATTTACTGCAGAAGACTGTGGCCGCCGAGCCGCTAATCACTAATCCGTCGGTATCCATAATTGTTCGCGGCACTACATTATCATTCCCTTTCAAAATATCGGCTCGAAATTATCAACCGGCAATCAAGTCGCTCTGCTTTGACACGGCTCGTAATCAGCAAATTATTACCGACATCATCGCTGTGGCAAAGGTTGGTAAAAAATGTTTGGTACTTACAGAACGCAAAGAACATGTCGATTTACTTACTGAATATTTGAAATATGATTTTGAAGTTATATCAATGACCGGCGATCTCTCGGCCAGTAAGAAAAGGGATAAAGAAAAACAAATTTTATCCGGGCATTTTCAGATTATCTTGGCTACGGGACAGCTCGTGGGCGAAGGCGTTCACTTTCCGCATTTGGATGCCTTATTTTTAGTATATCCATTTTCTTTTGAAGGCAAGCTTACCCAATATATTGGACGAATTCTGCACAGTGATAGCACGACGAAGACGGTTTATGATTATTGTGATGAACTGGTGCCATACTTTGATCGGATGTACAAAAAACGACAGAAGTTTTATGATAAGCATTACCTACAACCTAAACTACTGTGGCCTGCTCAAAGCAATGCGTGATAAAAGGTTAGAGCTTGAATTGTGCGCTTTTACCTGAAAAAAATAAAAAGCTCAACCACTTTTTGGTTGAGCTTTTTCCTGTTTGCTAACAAAATTGGTGCCAGTATTTAACGTGTCGGCAGAACGGCGAAAGTTCATAGTTGGAGAATATCTTCAAAGTGGCAAGGATTTCATCCTTGACTGCCTGGTTGATGTATCTGCCCATATGCCAGATAGTTTAGCGGAGGTAACTTTTGTGTCTAGTATATGGGGTACGGTTCAGACTCGCCGGATGTTTTCCAGATAATGATTTTGACAGAGTTGGAGCGGTACTTCCGGATAGACCTTGGTTAAGGCTAATGGCAGCGAACTTCTATCATCAGCCACCACAATTTTTAAGGGGTAATGCAACGTCTTCAGAATTTGAAAAAATTGTAAAAAAGCGGTGGTATCTTCGGCGGGCACCAGGATGCCAAACAAAATATCATGGGTTTCGTAATCAATGCCATACAGCCACGGAATCTTTTGTGCGTAGCCACGAACTTTAATATATTTTCCATCCATAACTAAAATACCCGACGAGTACTGACAGTACTGTCGGGTGAGTTCGGTATTATCCGGTAGTAATTTTAATTCCGCAAATACCTTCAGGTAGGCTTGCTTTCCAGATAAGGAATGTTCATCGCCAAGTTTACGGAAGGGCACGCCATCAATGTAGGGGACCCAGAGTGGCCCAGGTCTTTCACGATGGTCGACCGTAAACCAGTGACCGCAGGTTTTGCAGTGAAAACGATTCTGACCACGCCGAGTTCCTTTTTTAATGGTTGCCTGACTCGTACATTTCGGACAATGTAACCGACCTTTTTTTTGGCATAGTAGTAGATTAACTAGTTAAAACCGAATATTTTAGCATAACTTAAACAAAAAAACACCTTTTCAGGCGCCCAAAAGGTAACGGTATCTTCGTGAAACGCCTGTAGGGAGCGCGTGAGACTCTCTCTGGGGCACATTTTTTCTACATCTTTAAACGTTGTATAAGTACGATGTTTCTTCGTGGATTTATTTTTTAATAAATCCCATAAGCTTGATGCTTGTTGCCAATTTTTCCCGCTCCTCCGATAAACCCTGCTGTTGTTCGATAAATTGCTGCTTAGCCGCAGCAAACAAATCAAGCGACTGATCAAAAGTTGCCTTACTGCCAGCTGCGGCCATAAGTATAAACGGTTTCTCTGGACTGAATTTAGATTTGCTAAAGGCAATGCCGAGTGCCACTACTATATTCTTAAGCAGGTAGGCACGCTCGGCTTCCGGATCCAGATTAGCAGCTGCCGTTTGATCAAGGCCAAAACCATTCACGAGCTGCCGGGCATCAATAGCTGCCTGTGGATTGAACTCCAAAACATCCTTCGCCGTAAAATACAACGCCCGCTCTTGATGCGCCGCGGCCAAACCTTTGCCTTCAGGATGAGCGGTATTAATTACGTCGCGTTTTACCACCACTTCCAACTCCCGTAATGTCGCCAACGCTTGCAAATGAAAAGCAACTTGCTGGTGACGACGGTCTATTTCTTCATTAGAAAGGCCGCTTAATTTTTCGGCTCCACAATCTTCGTGTCGAGTAAGCATAATTTCCACACGCTTAGCGCCCGATTTCTTTGCCGCCGCATCAGCCACCTGCAAATAATGTTCCGCTCGTACCGTCGGATCATCATCGCGAAGCGGGGCTCCCGAACCACCCTCGCGCAAATACAAACAATTTTTCTTACTGGTACGAATACGCCCGTCAATACAGGTACCCTGAACAACTACAGTGCCTGTTTCATTGGGAGTAATAGTAAATAATTCGCTATAACCCGGCTGTTCTTCCAGATACTCTGATACGTCTCCCTCGTGCGTATCCGCAGCGGCAACCAAAGCATCTACGGTCTGATTATAGTGCTCCCATTCAATTTTATGCTTAGGCTGATCTTGAGTGGCCGTAGTATATTCTTTTCTGATCATAAAAATTTATTTTTAACCTGAACCAATCTACCGCCTTATCAAATTTTTGTCAATTCAATTTTCATTGTCGAATTATAATCTCGCCCTAAGCGCACCTGTGCATAACTTTGCTTGACTCTATTTATCTTTTCGAAAAAACACTTTATACTATACGCAGGTCGAAGAAAAAATTTTTACAGCAATGCTTGTCTTGTAAAAATTTCTTCAAAAAAGTTTTTTCTCGCGATCACGAGTCAGAAAAAAGGTTTTCATACTAAGTCTGTCTTTTACAGACAGATAGAAAGGGGGTGGCAAACTATGGCAGCCAAAAAGAAGGTGGCTAAAAAGAAAAAAGCAACCAAGAAAAAGAAACGTTAAGCACAAATAAAAATCCTCTCTTGTTGAGAGGATTTTTATTATTCTATTCAGAATAATTTTGATTGTGTTGCTTTTTTTACGCTCGTTGTGGTTGGTTTAATAACTCCATAGACACCGTCGTACCCAGGAATAATCTGCATATTGCCTAAGCGCATCGCTTGCACCGCCTCACCGACTTCGGCTCCCCCCGCTGCTGTTATGGCTGCAGAATCGGCATGGAGTAAGATATAAAACTCATTGCCCACAGCGCGGATCAAAGCATCATATGCAGCCCCCACCCTTCGGCTTTGCGCGCCAACCTCCATAATGCTACTCAAAATTTGCTTGAGCGGCACGATTGAGCGCTGCGGCACAAACCGATCGGTGGGAATTCGTTCCGGCGTTCGATCGGCGAGTTCAGCCACCCGATTAAGCACGCCAATAGTCAAAGGACGTTTGCATTTGGGGCAGCGGCCACCCGCGCGCCTGGTAGCTTCGGGAGACAAACTCACCACACAATCCTTGTGTCCGTCAAAGTGATATTTGCCTTCTTCGGGGTAAAACTCAATCGTATATAAAAACCGCGCGCGATCACCTTGTTTAATTATCCGCGTAATCTCGGCGTAGGTAATATCGCTTTCTTGTGTGAACCCAAATACATTGGCTTCGCGGCCTAAATTTTCCAACCCGTGCGCGTCGGAATTAGAAATAAGCGTAATGCCATCCAGAGCGCTCAAACGACGATTCATGTCCGGATCGCTCGACAAACCTGTTTCAATCGCGCGGATATTTGGCGTTAACTCCTCAAAACATTCTTCCAACGAATCATAGCCGGATTTAGAACCAAATACCGCAAACCACGGGGTCCAGGCGTGCGCGGGCACCACCATCATTCGCTCATCAATATCCAGGCAAAGCTGGACAATTTCTTTCCCGGTTAATCCCATAATCGGGCGGCCATCGGCTTTCAAGTTTACCCCGCGCGCTTCCAGCGCGGTATTAAATTTTTTAACTGTTGCCAGGTTAGGGGCAAAAATCAACAAATGCAGCCGCCGGGTAGCGTCGCCGTGTTTATAAATGCACGAAATTTCCGTACCAAGCACAAATCGCGTAGGCGCCACAACGCGCTGCAGCCGAGAGTCGCGCAGAAAATATTCTTCTTTAAGCTTATAGACGCCTTCTTCTGTTTCTTCCAGGGTGGCTGTTAAATGCGCAAACCAAGCCGGGTGGGTAAAGTCTCCCGTGGCCGCGATATCAATACCCTTCACGCCGCAAGCCGCCGCAATCTGCGGTAGCTCCAACTGTTTAGAGCAGGCGCGCGAGTATTTGGAATGAATATGCAAATCAACTACTTGTTCCAGCATATCAAAATATTAGTCTTTAAAAAAAACAGCCCACTCAGGGGGTGTCGGCAGCGCCACTTCCTGTTCGCGCTCTTGCGTGGCGAGCCGAAACAGCAAACGCACGGCGCAAAGCGCTAACGAACGATCGGGCAAAGGCTTGGGCGCGCCGTATTTAACATCCCCGGCGATCGGAGTGCCCATGCGCGCCAGCTGCGCGCGGATCTGGTGCGAACGGCCTGTCTTAAGTACAATTTCAAGCAATGAAAAATCTGTGCTTGATTTTAAAACAACGTAAGAAAGTTCCGCATACTGCGCCCCTGTGGTCTCAATATCGAATACCTCAGTCTTGTTCTTAACTTCATTCTTTAACAAATAATTAATCAAGATTCCCTGTTTATTTTTAGGCGCACCACACACGACTGCCTGGTATGTTTTTTGTATGGCGTGAGCGCGGAATTGTTCGGACAACCGGCTGGCACCCTTGCTAGTTTTGGCAAAAAGCACGACTCCCGACACGGGCCGGTCTAACCGATGCAGTAAGCCCAAAAAAACATTCCCTGGTTTTTGATACGCAGTTTTGAGATACTCCTTTACCCAGTCAATCAAGCATGGTTCTCCGCCGGCATCACCCTGCACCAAAAGCCCGGCCGGTTTGTACACCGCTATTAAGTGGTTATCTTCATACAAAACCTCCGGCGCCATAAACGTTATTTTTGGTCAATATCTTTCGCAGGGTCGGCCTTCTTCTCACCCCAGCGCCAACCTGGTTTTTCACCGGTTTTATAGCAAATAACGATCAAGGTAATCGTGGCCAGCATATCAACTGCCAAAAATAGCGCTACCGATTTGAAAAAATAAGGGGGCACCACCCCGTTTGCCGTAGCCAGCGCGCCAAAAACTATTACCACCAAACCAATCACCACGGCCAGATATACCGCCAACACCAGCCAACCTTCCCAGCTGCACGGATACCATCCCCATCCATATTCTTTAGCTTTAAACCACAATTTTTTCATAATTCTTTAGCTTTAAACCACAATTTTCCAGCGGGCAAAAATACCACACGGTAATAATCGCTCATTTTCTTTCTCGGCGATGGTCAATTCTCCCATTTCCAGCGCGCCGCCATATTTTTTTAGTAATTCTCCTAAATTATTTTTGTACGCAATCGCTGAGTACCCCGAGGCGTAACCGTTGACCAAAAAAAATAATGGCTGATCGGAAAGCACTTGCCAGCACATTTCTAAAAACGACAAAAAATTATCTTCGATTTTCCACATCTCCCCTTTTGGCCCATGCCCAAATGCTGGCGGATCCATAATAATACCATCGTACAGACGACCACGCTTAATCTCTCGCTTCACAAATGCCGCGGCATCATCCAATATCCAACGAATTGGCTTATCGGCCAAGCCGGACAGTGCGGCGTTCTCTCTGGCCCAGACCAGAGCTGTTTTAGATCCGTCGACGTGGCAGACATCGGCACCAGCCTGCGCCGCGGCGAGGGTGGCTCCGCCGGTATAACCGAACAAATTCAACACTGAAATAGGCCGGTGAGCACCAATAATTAACTCTCGTACCCAATCCCAATTAGCCAGTTGTTCGGGGAATAACCCCGTATGCTTAAACGAAGATGGCTTAATTAAAAATTTCAAACCACCAAATGTAATTGGCCATTTTGCCGGTACGCCGGAACGGAATTTCCAACCCGCGTTTACTCCCGTACGACTAAATTGAGCGTCTGCCTTGGCCCAGGCTGCAGCCGAACTTTTTTTTGGCCACAGAGCTTGCGGATCCGGTCGAGAAACTATTATTTCGCCGTAGCGTTCCAATTTTTCTCCTTCACCGCTATCCGTCAATTCATACCCTTCGGTAGGAAGGGTTGCGGCGATCAAGTACTCGTTCATAATTGTGAATCATTTTTTCCAATATATTCTTCTTCGGTCTCTGCCAGCCGGCGCAGCCCTTCCCCGCTCGTCATTTCTTCGTACACGTGAGCGACTAACCCAGGCATACGGCCGATAATAAAAAAACCCACCGCTAACTGCCAGTCAAAACCCATATCCGATAAAATCGCCGCGTTCGCTCCGTCCATGTTAAGTGGCAGGGGTTTGGACGAAAGTTTATTTAATTCTTCACCAACGAGTTCGGCAAAACGGCAGTGCTTGCCATACAAGCCTGTTTCTTTGGCGATCGCGAATAACGCATCTGTTCGTTTATCATGAGTAAAAATCCGATGCCCATACCCAGGCACACGAATTTTTTGCTCTTTCAGGCTGGTCAATAATGCCACTAACTCCACACTTTTCAGTTCCGCGTGTTCTTGAAAAAACTGCGCTGCACCCTCCAAAGCCCCTCCATGGCGGCTGCCACCCAAACCAAGCAAACCGGCCGCCACCGAGGTGTGCAGGGAATTCCCCAAAGAATTCACCATCCGGGCCGCCACCGTCGAACCAATTCTCACCCCATGATCAATCATCGTGGCGAGCATGGCGTTCAACATACGGGTCTCGTCCGGGGTCGGCAGTTGGCCTTTTAAAATCAAAAAAATAACTTCAACAAAGGTTTTTTTGGCCACGAGCTCGTGCAAGTCATACCCGCGGATAACTTCATGATCTTGGTTGACCTGGCTAATTGCAGTTTTCCATTGCATAAAATAAAGGTCAATTATAACCTAACTGTAGCTGATTCAGGACCTAAAGTAAACATGCGCTAAGCAAACAAATATTGACGTTTTTAGCTGTATTTGCAAAGATCTCATGACAATGAAGTCATTTAGAGTTTTCACATCTGTCATTCTGAGCGTAGCGAAGTCTCGCGATCCCGCACTGGGGAATCCCCGCTGCCCAGCCGGGCCATTACTACTACCGCGTACTAAAGGGTAACACCAGCCAGATCCTGCACCTCGGGGGCGAGTTTTGCCTCTGGCCTCCACTTGCTTACGTGGCACGCTGTGCTGGGCAGGCACGTGGAAACTTCAAGCAAATTTCTTTACTAATTCGGGTAGTTGCTCATAATGCTCGGCAACCATCACCCCCGCCGCGCGCAAAGCAGCTTCTTTTTCTGCCGCGCTCTGGCCACGGCCGACAATGGCCCCGGCGTGCCCAATATTCATCCCCTCCGGCAAAACACTGGCGAACTTACCACCTACATAAATCGCCAAAGGCTTAGTAAACTCTTTATTAATAATTAAATCAACGATTTCAAACTCATAACTGCCGCCGTGTTCCCCAAAAATCACCACCGCTTTTGTCGCTGTATCTTTTTCAAACATCCGCAATAAATCAGCGTAGGTAGTGCCCATGAGCAAATCCCCGCCCACGTGCACTGCCGCGCTTTGTCCCAGGCCCGCTTTGCGAATTTGCCATGACACTTCGTTAGTCATCCCCCCTGAACGCGAAATTACGCCAATGCTGCCTGGCTGAAAAATATCGTTAACCAACGGGCCGCCCACCACGCCCACGCGACCCACTCCCGGAACAATTAACCCCAAACTACTCGGGCCAATAATACGAATATTTTTTTCTTTAGCTGCGGCCAAGCAATACGCGGTGTCTTTGATCGGAATACGCTCCACGATCGTATTGATCAGCGGAATATTATTATTAATCGCTTCTATAATTGCCGCTTTGGCGGCAAACGGCGGTACATAAATAAGCGCTACATTCACCATTGGGAACTGCTCCACGGCTTCGGCCACTGAACTAAACACTGGCCGCCCTTCGGCCATCTGACCACCTTTTTTGGGGGTTACGCCGCAGAGCACCTGCGTATGGTAATCAAGCATGGCCCGGGCGGCTTTTAAGCCTTCTTTACCAGTAATCCCCTGCACCAAAACGGCGGTGTTTGAATCTAATAAAATACCCATAGTAAAATTATTAACTTTTTCCGTACTTCAACCCCTGGATAAACAAGAGCAACCAAAGTGTGCCGACAATCACCGAAATAATCGCCGAAAAATAAAGTTGCAGGCTGGCATACGTCCCAGCGATAACATACAAACCAACAAAAGTAGGCGCCGAGGTCGCCAGCTTCACCACCCCGCGCTTTTCTTTAAATCCATGATATACCTGGGGCAACAGCGCCACAAAAAAAACGATGCTGGCCGCCGTAATCATTATATCTTGCCAAACCATAGCGTGTGATACTTAGTATTAAAATAGCCTGCCAGCTAATTAAACGGCAGCACGGCAAATAAAAAATACAAACTATTAAGCGGTAATAAACAGATGGCTAGCCAAGTAAGGCCAATTCGTCGAGGAAAATTACGATAAAACTCCAGTATTTTTTGGAACATACCTAATTTAATTACCAGCAATCATGCTGGCTAAAATCTTGGCTGTCTCCCCCATGGCTGTTTCTTTGCCAAATAATTTCATGTTTAAATTATTCCGCCGCGCGCACTCGGCCATCAGGGCCAACCCTTCTTTTTCAAACGGGCCGCCACGCCGTACAACAATTGGATACGTGGGCTTAACTTCATCAAGCGCGTCGATAACGCCGCGGAATGTTTCTTCGACGTTGGTAAAGTTTGCCACGCCGCCGATAATCCACAGGCCTTTGATCCCCGGCTTGGCTAAAACAATTTTAGTAAGCTGGTAGACTTTTTCGCGTGGCGGATTCCCCGAATATTCCGTATAATTTGCCGGTTCCAACCCCGCTTGTAAGAGCGCGTCCATATTGCTAATGCTGGCCCCGGCGCTGGAAAAAAGTGTGGCCACGTTCCCGTTCATTTCGATATATTTACCGGCCGTGCCTTGGTAGTATTTTTCACCCTCATCAATTTTTTTTGCTTCAATTTCGCGCTCGGTAGATGGCCGACCAAGCATCGTGCGTGGCTCCAGGGCAGCCCAGTCTTCGTGTCGGAAAAATGCGTCGTCATCAATCGCTATTTTGGCGTCCGCCGCCACAAAGCGCCCGTCGACAGTCTTGACCAATGGATTAATTTCCGCCACTCGGGCATCTTCGGCCAAAAAACAGCGCCACAACTCAGGAGCAAAAGGAATAGTCGAGACGATCGTATTCTGGCGTATGTCAGCGGGAATCTTTTGTATTTTTTCTTCAGCCACGTCTTCAATCTCCATTCCGCCATCTTCACTATACATCAGCATGGGTTGTTTTTTATTTGTTTCATAGACAATCGCTACATAGAGCTCTTCGGCAATCGATAATTTCTCTTCGATTAAAACTGCAGCCACATATTGCCCGCGAATATCTCGGGCAAATAAGTCTTCGCAGGCCCGCGAAACTTCCTCGGCCGATGAACAAAATTTAATTCCGTTATTTTTGCCGCGCTTGCCGGATAGTACCTGAGCTTTCACCACCACATCGGTGACCTGCAGCTCCGCATACATTGCGCGCGCGTCATCCCCCCGACGTACTACCACCCCTGTGGGGATGGCAATGCCATGTTTGGCCAACAGCTGCTTACCTTCGAATTCGTACAAATTCATATGCGAAATGAGTGAGTGAATAAGTGAAATATTTACTTATTCACGAGCGAATGAGCATATATCTTAAAGATATATGAATTAAAAATCCATCCTAAATTCCGTGCCGTGCTCCTTAAAACCAAAACCGGCGTACCATTTGTGTAGGCCGTCGCGTCCATAGCGGCTGGTGCAAATGAGTTTGTGGCAGCCTTGCTCCCGGGCTTCGCCGATCGCTGCTTGAACCAGCTGCGCGCCAACGCCCTTACTGCGGTACGGCTCATCAACAAAAACATCCTCTAAAAATCCAAAAGGTTCAGCATGCAATTCATTATACAAAATATACAAAAAAGCCCGGCCCGCCACCACATCATTGTCTTCAGCAGTGATTTTTATCGCGCCCGCCTTTTGTCCGCAGATTTTTTTAATTTCCATAAAAATTAAATAATCTCCCTAAGTACCGCGCTTAATTTAGCGGCGCTATACCCGCCTGCCGGGTCTTCAAAATCAACCCCGATAACCTTTGACGCATTAAGCCGTTCCGGGTCTTTTTCAATCAACTGCCAGTTATTTTGACTGTAAAATGCTTGCTGCCGAGCATCCAGCGCGGCGTTATTATATATCACAATATCAATCGGACGGGGCACATAGCGCTGCAGCTCGGCCAAGAGGCCGCTCAAATTACGGGGCGCCGGCTCACCGTCGCTGGGCTGTCCATCAGCCCAAATACTCACGAGCTTCGCCTGCGACGCGGCGATTGCGTCGCATACACCCTCGGGCAAAAGCGTCGCTGCCAAACTAGTGTACACGTCCCCGGGGCCAAGGATAATCATGTCGGCCGCAAGCAACGCTTCGCGGGCGGGCGGGTATACTTTGCCAGCGGGATCTAGCCATACTTTAGTAATTTGTAAACTACGATCAAAATGGGGATAGGCAATTTCTCCTTCGGACTTAATCACGATGCCGTTGTCTAGTTCCGCGCAGAGCTCCGTTTGATCAAGCGTTACGGGTAGCACGGTGCCGAGCGCCCCAACGCTGTGGCAAAGCGCTTTGACCGCGGCCATAAAATCACCTTCATACTGAGCCAAAAGCACCAAAAATAAATTCCCCAAATTCGGAGGTCGGTTGTGGTGGCTGTCATTGGCTATTTTTTGCAAATGGTCGAATCGGGTGCTAAAAAATATCTTTTTGAGCAAATCATAATCATATGGTGAAAGAGCTAAAATCACCCGCAGTATATCTCCCGGTGGCAAAGTCTGAAATTGCCGACGGAGCGCCCCGGATGATCCGGCGCTATCGCTCATTGAAATAATACCGGTCAAAACCAACTCACCAGCAAAAGGTTTGAGCGCCCGCAGAGTTACTGCCGCTCCATTTCCTCCACCAACCACTACGACGCTTTTTTTCTTCATAAACCAATAAAATCAAAAACTTTTCTATCCACGAGCGTGTCAACAGTCAAATCCGCACTCGAAAAATCCCCCCAACTCCAACGGGGATTAGGAGCTGCGATACAAGCCATGCCCGCGCGTTTTGCTGCCTGCAACCCATTAACCGAATCTTCCACGACCACGCACTCTGCTGGGTTAACACCAAGCTGTTTGGCCGTAAAAAGATAAATTGCTGGATCAGGCTTGCCCACAAAATTTACATCATCGGTAGAAGCCAGGGTTTGAAAATAGTTACTCCAACCAAAACGATCAACGATCGTCTCAATACGATACGTAAATGAGCCCGAGGCAATGGCCGCCTTACAACCGGCCGCGTGCAACTGTTTGAGCAGATCTTCAACTCCGGGCAAAATTCCCGCCGCTTGCGTATAAATATGGTCGGTCGCGCGCACCCGTTCGGCACATAATTCTTCCACCGATTCTGGAAAGCCAAACTCTTCTTTTACCCAGCGCATATTTTCGCGCATACTCTGCCCGCTAAGCCGCGCGCTCAGCTGCGGGGTAAATGGTACGCCGCGCCGTTCAAAAAAATGATGCCCTTCTTCCTTCCAATACAACTCGCTATCAATCAACACCCCGTCCATGTCGAAAATTACCGCTTTAAAATGCATACAAATACTCAACAAACAACTTAACTAACATTCTCATCTGGCCAATTCAAAAACAACAAAACCTATTCAACCGTCACGCTCTTCGCCAAATTACGCGGCCGATCCACGTCTCGCCCCAGAATTACCGCCATATGATAAGCGAATAACTGCAACGGAATAGTGTTAATCAAGGGCTCTAAAAGTTCCATCGTCGAGGGCACGTACATAATATCCGTTGCCAGGCTCTTTACCTGCTCATCCCCTTCGGTTGCCACTAAAATTACCGGCGCGTTGCGCGCGCGAACTTCTTCCACGTTGCTGAGCATCTTCTCATACAATTGATTTTTCGTCACAATTGCCATTACCGGGAACTCGCCAGATAAAAGCGCGATCGGCCCGTGCTTCATCTCGCCGCCGGGGTACGCTTCACTATGGATATAGGTAATTTCCTTTAATTTAAGCGACCCCTCCAACGCGACTGGATAATTAATCCCCCGCCCCAAGAAGAAAAAATCCCCGTAACCTTTGTACTTTTCCGCCAACGCTTTAATTTGCTCACTCTGCGCCAGAACTTGTTTCATCTTGTCGGGAATCTCTAAAATCCCCTTTACCAGACGCTCGCCAGTGGCAATGGTTAAACGTTTCAAACGGCCCAACTGAATAGCGTATAACAATAGTACGGTAACCATGTTCGTGTAAGCCTTGGTCGAGGCAACCGCCAACTCCGGGCCGGCGTGAATATACGTGCCGCCATCGGTCTCGCGGGCAATGGTGGAACCAACCACGTTTACGATACCGCGCACCACGCCGCCTTTGCGCTTGGCCTCTTTCACGGCCGCGATGGTATCGGCGGTTTCACCGGATTGCGATACCGCAAACACCAACGTGTGCTCATCGATAATCGTGTCGCGATAGCGGAATTCACTGGCAACATCAACCTCGGTCGGAATGCCCGCCAAACGCTCAAACGCGTACTTGCCAACCATCGCCGCGTACGATGCCGTGCCGCAGGCAATCAACACAATCCGGTTAATCTGGCGCAGCTGTTCTTCGTTCATGTTAAACCCGCCCAAATGCGCCGTGCCATTTTCCAAATCCAGTCGGCCGCGATATGCGTCCTGAATAACGGTTGGCTGATCAAAGATCTCTTTCAGCATAAAATGGTCATACCCTTGCTTTTCGGCCTGGGCTTCGTCCCAATCAATATGCTCCGCCTGCTTGTACACGCGCTGGTCTTCCAGCGTGTAGAGCTGCAGATGCTTGTCGGTCACTTCGGCAATTTCACCGTCATCCAAAAAAATCACCTGCTGCGTATGCGCCAACATCGGCGAGGTATCTGAAGCAATATAATATTCGTTGTCGCCAACCCCAATCGCGAGCGGGCTGCCCAGGCGCGCGGCCACCAGCTTATTGGGTTCTTGAGTATGCATTGCCACCAAGCCATAGGTACCACGTACTTTGGACAAGGCCTTTTCCACCGCTTTGCGCAGATCTCCGTCGTAGTAACTTTCAATTAAATGCGCTAAAACTTCCGTGTCGGTTTCGGATTTAAAACTATGTTTGCTGCTCAATTCTTTTTTTAATTCACGATAATTTTCAATAATACCATTGTGCACCAAAATCAATTGTCCCGAACAATCCATATGCGGGTGAGCGTTTTCGTGGCTCACGCCGCCGTGCGTGGCCCAGCGCGTATGGGCGATACCCACCGAACCAGAAATTTTATGACCCTTTAGTTTTTCGTGTAAATGATCGATCCGACCGACGGATTTAACGACCAAGGCCTTATCACCAGAATGCACCACAATCCCAGCGCTATCGTAACCGCGATACTCCAAGCGACGCAGGCCGTTGATTAAAATAGGCAAAGCTTCTTTTTTCCCGACATACCCGACAATTCCACACATAGGAGCGAATTAGGAGGTTTAAAAAAATTCGTAAGGGTAGTGATGGAGCCGGCGAGGCACGCTCAGCCGTCTCCAAGGATGCCGTTCTAGACAGGGCTAGTCCGCATCGCGAGAACGGACATCATCGCGGGTCAGCCCCCTCTCGAGGAGCTCCTCGCCCTGATCGTGGCGGGGATGTCTGTTGTGGCCCTGCGAGCCACGGGCAGCGAGCCGCGCGGTCAAATCAGTCTTTTCGATAAACCGCTCAGTTCGCCATCCTTTTTCGCCGATCGGCTTCGGCCAATTCTTCGGGCGTGTTTACCCCAAACCATTCCTGGGGATTCTCCAATTTGACCGCGTTCACCCGGCTGCCCGCTGCCACCGCCACTTCGACCACTGTGTTCAACCCGTACTCCCCCAAACCAACCAACGGCTGCATAGTCGGGAATAACTTTTCAAACCAGGCGCGGTTAAGACAATAGGTGCCTGTGTTAATTTCTTTAATTGTCTTTTGTTCAGCCGCGCTAAGATGCTCTTTTTCGCGGAGCGCGACGCAATTACCCGCCGCGTCCCGGATCACCCGGCAAATAAGTGGGGGCGTATCAAATTCCGCGGTTAACACCGTAACCAACGCGCCGCTGCGCAAATGTTCGGCCACAAGGCGCTCCAAAGATTCCGCTTTATAAAAAGCGCTGTCGTCCCCACCCATCACCAAGACTTCGGCCACCTCGGGCGGCAACGCCCGCATACCGGTAAACGCGGCATGCGCGGTGCCTAACTGCTCGGTTTGGTGCGCGTAACCAACTCGATCGGAAAAATGTTCGCGTACTTTTTCGTGCTGAAAACCAACCACCAACACCAACCGGTCGGGGGTAAAACCTAAACGGGCTAACGTAGCCGCGGTATAGGCGACAATCGGCTGGCCGCCAATTTCACAAAGTACCTTAGGGCGATCACCACAGTGTAACCGGGCACCCTTTCCTGCCGCCAACACCACGGCTCCAATATTAACGGGTAGCGACATACTCACCTATTTCAACCAGGGTTAAAAAATAAGGCAAACCACTTGTTTTAAAGACCTCTTCAGTCTCTTCTGGCGGGCGCTTTAAAACACCGCTCGCGGGAATCAATTGACACAACTCAATCGTTTCATCAACACGATTATTAATAAACCACGCTGTTTCATCACCCTTCCGGGCGGGTAGACGTGTTATCGATTCACGTTTCGGCACTGGGGTTAAAACCAGCTGATCAAAATACGTACCTATTCCAGCGCCGATTATTTTTAATTCTTGAAAAGCAGGGTTACCATAGCTAAACAGGACCAATTGTTCACCAAGCCCGGCCAGACGTTCTAAAAAACGCACCGCGTCCGGTAACCGCCATTCGGCCAGCGCCGGGCCCGTGGTGATTTCGAATGCCTGCAAAACCTTCCCCGCGTCATAACCAAGTCCTGCCAGCTCTGCGGCATGTGCTTCGTTACTATACCCGCCTCGCTGGCTCACCGCTCTATAAGACGCCAAAAAATCTTCGGCACTCACGCCCGCGTCGGCGGCCGCGCGTTGGCGCGCGTGTTTAAAGGCGTAATTATCAAATAATGTGTCGTCAAAATCGATGATGAACATATACAGGTCCTCTAAAATCAATTTGTGCCATTCCCGCTTTCGCGGGAATGACAATTTTGCAATGAGTTCATAATTATAATTTCCCCCACAACTCATCAAATACCGCTTTCTGCGTTTCGTATACTCCGTCGTTTTCAATTACGACTCCCACCAATTCCTGTTGAGCGTTACGAGAAATATACGCCGTCTTGCCGGGATAGATAATAATATATGTTGGAGTAGTGGTTTTTACTTTCAACCACTTGCGTTCATCCAAACCACGCAATGCCCCGCCCTCGCCAATGGCAATCGCTTTCACCGTGATACCCTTGGCCACGCGCACGTCGCTAAATGTTTCAAAACCAGCGTACAAATTTTCCCGAATCGGCGCCGTGGAATAAATACGGTAGGTCAGCTCCGCTCTCTCCTCGCAGATCTGTAAAACATCTTCTAAAATTTTGGGAATTTCTTTTTGTTCATAATAGCGAGCCACCGGGCGCTCCCCGCCTTTATTATGAAGTGATTTTAATTCTGGAATTATCTCCCGCAGTTCTTCTTCGGCATCTTTGAGTTCCCCCGCCCGCTCGACCAGGAGTATGCGGAGCTTATCCGGATCTTCCGCTACAAAATACTGCTTCGCGTCTTTTTCATAAAAATCAACCAGGCGTTGCTCCTGGAGCCATTTGAGCCCCTCATACACCACTCCCCGGTTCAAATCAGTCATTTCCGCTAATTTACGCACCGAAGAAGGCCCTAAGCGCACCAAAGCCAGGTAAATTACCGCATTCTTGTCAGAAAAACCCAATTTCTTTAAAATATCTAATTGCATATTTTTGGCTAGAATTAGATAATAACATACCAAAAAAAACTGTCAATTTTAACATGACAGCTTTCTGGGGATAACTTCACACGTATCCAGATGACGCATACCTTATCTGTCATCCCCGTGAAAACGGGGATCCAGTACGGTACTCTGACCTGGATTCCCGCTTTCGCGGGAATGACCGTGGGTGATTTGGCGTGAACTACATACATATTAATAAAATCCTAAAAACAAAAATACCCCCGAAAACCAAGGGTATTTTAAAGGATTACCAAATTAAGCTACGCAATGGTTACCTCGGAAGTCAAATACACATCCTGCACCGCATTCAAAATTTTAATCCCTTCCGCCAAGGGTTTTTGGAACGACTTCCGGCCAAGGATCAGGCCCATTCCCCCCGCGCGCTTATTAATCACTGCCGTCATCACCGCATCTTTCAAATCATCCCTACCGCTCTCCCCGCCAGAATTAATCAGCCCTACCCGCCCCATGAATCCGTTGGCCACCTGATACCGGCACAAGTCGATCGGGTGCTCGCTCGACAGCTCGGTATACATCCGTTCATCAAACTTGCCAAACTTCTTCTCGCCCAAATTCAAAGCCTTATACCCGCCGTTTTTCATTGGCAACTTTTGCTTCACAATATCCGCCCCGATCGTGGCCCCCAAATGGTTAGCTTGTCCAGTTAAATCCGCCGCATCGTGATAATCAATCCCTTCTACCTTAAATCCATTATTGCGCAAATAGCACCAGAGCACGGTAAATAGGCCCATCTGATGGGCATAATAAAAAGTGTAAGCGATTTCGGTTATCTGTCTTTTAGATTCTGGGGAACCAAAATAAATCGTCGCTCCCACACCGGCTGCCCCCATAGCAGCTGCTTGATCTACGAGACCAAAGGCGATTTGGTCGTAATCGTTCGGATACCGTAAAAAATCATTGTGGTTTAATTTCACGATAAAAGGGATCTTATCGGCATATTTCTTACTCACCATGCCAAGCACGCCCACCGTTGAAGCAACCGCGTTGCATCCGCCTTCAATGGCTAGTTTCACAATATTCTCTGGGTCAAAATAATCTGGATTTTTGGCAAAGCTCGCGCCGGCCGTATGCTCAATCCCCTGATCAACCGGCAAAATCGAAACATACCCGGTGCCTTTCAGGCGGCCGTGATCGCGCATTTTCTTTAGATTTTTTTGTACTTTATCCGAGCGATCCGAAATGCCAAACACCTCATCAATAAATCCTGATCCCGGGACATGCAGCCGGTCTTTACTAATTTTGGGGTCTTTAAAACCAAGCAGATACTCGGCTTCTTTACCAAGCGTTTGTTGGATTGAAAAAAATAAATCAGACATACAATAGATTAAAGACTAACTTTTATTTTAATCGATGCCTCGTCTCCAAAAACCGCACGGTCCCACTTTTCACCCGCATCACCACCGAATAGGTTGTCCCATAGCCGTCTGCATACCGTACCCCGCGCAACAGCGGCCCGTCAATCACGCCAGTCGCGGTAAAGGTCAAATCATCCCCTTTGGCCAAATCTTCCAAGGTTAAAATTTTAGAAGCATCAACAATCCCCATCTGTCGCAAAACTTCTTTTTGTTTATCGTCTTTTGGCGCCAGCCGGGCCTGAAAATCTCCACCCAAACATTTAATAGCTACCGCAGCGAGTACCGCCTCGGCACTCGCTCCCGTGTTAATGAGCAAATCAATCCCCGATTCCGGAAGACACGGCGCGATGGCTCCCGCCACATCGCCGTCACTGATTAGCCGCACCCGCGCGCCAGAGGCGCGTAATTCTTTCTTTAATTCTTCATGCCGCGGGCGATCTAGCATCACCACCACCATTTCCGAAACCTGCTTGCCAAGGCGCTCGGCTACCGCCCGCACGTTTTCAGTGGCGGTTTTGCGCAAATCAATCGTGCCTTTGGCCGCCGGGCCGCAAGAAATCTTATCCATATACATATCCGGCGCGCGGAACAAACTGCCTGTAGCGCCGGTGGCAATCACCGAAATAGCGTTGGGCACTCCGTTGGCCACGCTGTCGGTGCATTCGAGCGGATCAATGGCAATATCCAGCATTGGCCCGCTACCCTGCCCCACTTTTTCGCCCACATATAACTGCGGAGCCATATCTTTTTCACCCTCGCCAATCACAATCTCGCCCGCAAAATCTATGGTATTAAACCGTTCGCGCATCGCGTCTACTGCTGCCTGGTCGGCGGCATTCTTATCGCCCCGCCCCATCCATTCCGCCGCGGCGACTGCCCCCGCTTCGGTGACACGCACAAATTCAAGCGCCAAATTCCTGTCCATAAAACAAAAATTAATTTTTTGCCTATCGTTCTCCTAACCATTCCGCCAAAAATTCATCCATAAACTGTTTTAAATACTGGGCGCGGCTTTCGGCAATTGCCCGGCCAGTTTTAGTGTTCATCAGGGCTGGCAAATTCAGTGTCTTTTCATAAAAATGATTAAAGCTGGTGCCTTCGTTTTTTTTGCGCTGATAGGCCTCTTTACTTAAATTATTTCGCGGCCGACGATTAGGGTCATGGATTACCCGGTTGAGCTGCCCACCCATGGCGAAGGTGCGGGCGATGCCGAGCGCGCCGAGCGAATCAAGCCAATCAGCGTCTTGAATAATTTTACCCTCAATGGTTGAGGGTACGGTGGTCTCGCGGCTATTATATTGTGTCTCATTAATAATTTCTCGCAGCCGCTTCTGTGATTCTTCGTCAATTTCCAAAATATCCATGATCGCGCGCAGAGCCAACGTTCCCTTGGCCTCATTAAAATTATAATGCTTATAATCTCCAACGTCGTGGAGCAGAGCAGCCAATTCAATCAGCCGCAAATTACCGCCTTCCAATGCTTGTAATTGGGCGGCCATCCTCCAAACACGCTCGGTGTGGTACCAATCCTGCCCGCCCGCATCGCCATAAATTTTTTTACGAACGTACTGGGCGGTTTTTTGAATAAACGAGCTAGGAGTTTCCATTCGGTTTAAGCTCACAGTAAATGAAATTGAGCTTGTTTAAGCACGGTAAGTCTAACAATTTTGCCTCAGCGCGTCAAACAAAAAAATCCACGATGGACGGAGCCGCCGAGGCAATCGGCGGCAAAGACGAAGCAAGATAACGAATCTCTCTGAGAGTGCGCATACCAGTCCTCCTTTGATAAAAAAAGCCTAGCACAAAATAAAGCAGCGTCATAATTGACGCTGCTTTATAAACTGTTTGGATTCAAGGTCCCCGCGATGGCTTACTTTTGCCTTGCGGCTATCATGGGCGCTGAGAGGCTTAACTGCCGAGTTCGGGATGGGATCGGGTGTGACCCTCTCGCTCAAATCACGGAGACTCAGAATCCAAACTGTAAACGATCTGCAACAATAGTATAACGCTTTTTTGAGTACCGCTCAATGCTTTCGTAGTATGCTCGACCGATTAGTACTCCTCCGCTCAACCCATTACTGGGCTTACACGTAGAGCCTATCAACCTGGTAATCTCCCAGGGGTCTCAACGAATGTTAATCTTGAAGACGGCTTCACGCTTAGATGCTTTCAGCGTTTATCCGTGCCGAACATAGCTACCCAGCGCTGCACCTGACGGTACAACTGGCACACTAGAGGTTCGTCCTTCCCGGTCCTCTCGTACTAGGGAAGAGCCTTCTCAACATTCTACGCCCGCAACAGATAGGAGACCGAACTGTCTCACGACGTTCTGAACCCAGCTCGCGTACCGCTTTAATTGGCGAACAGCCAAACCCTTGGGAGCTTCTCCACCCCCAGGATGCGATGAGCCGACATCGTACATGGTTCCATACTTTCGTATGGGGTAGACTATATCTTCATCTTGCGCTTGATCGTAGCGGATCCCAATTGCTCGGGTCGTGACCGCGTAATCTAAGCTTGATTGTGCAAGCGTCGGCGTGTTACCTCTCGCCCAAAGGCGAAAAGTCTTCTCTTTCGAGTCAGTCGTTACGGGGTCAATCCGGTTAAGGACGACTTCCCACGGTATTGCCGGGTATCCCAATTTAATCAGGACCTGACGGGTTCACCGTTATAAGCCGAATAAGTCTCTTTGTTACCTATCTATTATTTAACTAATTAAACGAAAAAACTTTGGAAACACATCACTGTGTATGCACCCCGATATGTTAAGGTGCCAAACCTGGCCGTCTATGTGGACTATCGGGCCAGATCAGCCTGTTATCCCCGGAGTAGCTTTTATCCGTTGATCTTCCACCTTCCTATGAAGGATGGTCGGTTCACTAACTTCCGCTTTCGCGACTGCGCGGGTTGCAGCCCTTGCAGTAAAGCAGGCTTGTGCGTTTGCGCGTCCAGCTCGATTTCCATCCGAGCTAAGCCTACCTTTGTAAACGCCTCCGTTACAGTTTAGGAGGCAACCGCCCCAGTTAAACTACCCATCAGCCACTGTCTTCTCTCCCGGATTCACGGGAAAAAATTAGGCATACACGTAACTCAGGGTGGTGTCTCATTGGCCCCTTGCGGGTCCCACCTACTCTGAACAGAGCAACGCGTATACCAATAGCAAATTGTAGTAAAGCTTCACGGGGTCTTTTCGTCTAGTTGCGGGTAGGAGGCATCTTCACCTCCCTTGCAATTTCACCGAGTCCCTCGCTGAGACAGTCGCACTATCGTTATGCCATTCGTGCAGGTCGGAACTCACCCGACAAGGAATTTCGCTCTTCGATCCTGTGATCGACGGACTCTATCTTCACCCCGTTCTTGGCGGGGGCATAGCGTATAGTCTCTGGGGGTTCTCCAACGTAATGTTGGAGTCTTCCCTGCTGATCATCCCGACTATACGTCGGGGCTTCCCAGCATATGGCTATGATTGGATTATGCTTCGCATTACTGCGAAGTAAGGCAGCTTTTTGAATGGCTGTTTATGTTTGATGACTCTGCTCATCACGATTGTTTACTATTTGCTATATCCGTCCCAATCCTAGCAGACTCAAATTTTGAGCCCACTACCTTAGGACGGTTATAGTTACCGCCGGCGTTCATCAGCGCTTCGGTTCAGTGCTTGCACACCTCCCCTTAACGTTCTGACACTGGCCAGGCATCACTCCCTATACGTCAGCTTGCGCTTTTGCAGGGAGCTGTGTTTTTGGTAAACAGTCGCAGTGCGTCTTTTGTTGTAACCCCACCGAAGTGGGGCGGGCCTTATCCCGAAGTTACGGCCGCTGTATTGCAGAGTTCCTTAGCGAAGGTTCTCTCGTACGCCTTGGTCTACTCGACCTATCCACCTGTGTCGGTTTCCGGTACGGTTGCGATTAGCTTAACGACTGGCACCTTTTCTAGACACTCCCGCTCCTGAAGTTGACTCCACCCGAAGGTTTTGTCTCCATCTTGCGAAACGTATGTATTCAGAACACGCTTCAGGTTAAGAAATGTGTCAGCACCAATCAAACTAATCACAGTCTAGGAATATTAACCTAGTCATCCATCGACTACGCCTTTCGGCCTCGCCTTAGGACCGACTAACCCTGGGACGAGTCTCGTTGCCCAGGAAACCTTGGATTTTCGGCGCCAGGGATTCCCACCCTGGTTTTTGCTACTTATGCCTGCATTCTCGCTTCCGTACACTCCACGGCGGCTCACGCCTACCGCTTCAGCGCGTACGGAACGTTCCTCTACCACTTCATACTTGCGTATAAAGTTCGCAGCTTCGGTACCATGTTTGAGCCCCGGTACATTTTCGGCGCTAAAACTCTTGACCAGTGAGCTGTTACGCTTTCTTTAAAGGATGGCTGCTTCTAAGCCAACCTCCTGGTTGTAAAAGAGTTAAAACCACCTTTTACACTTAACATGGATTTAGGGACCTTAGCTGGCGATCTGGGCTGTTCCCCTTTCGACCATGGAGCTTAGCCCCCACAGTCTGACTCCTGTGCTGTAACTCTTGGCATTCGGAGTTTGATTGAAACTGGTATCCCGAAGGACCCGAGTCTCATCCAGTGCTCTACCACCAAGAGGATCGCACAAGGCTATACCTAAATATATTTCGAGGAAAACCAGCTATCACCGAGTTCGATTAGAATTTCTCTCCTATCCACAACTCATCTCCGAGTGTTGCACGGCTCGTGAGTTCGGACCTCCTCCCGCCTTTCGGCGGGATTCATCCTGGTCATGGATAGCTCACCCGGTTTCGGGTTATGCGCATGCCACCTTTTGGTCGCCCTTTCAGACTCGCTTTCGCTGTGCCTCCGCCACAGAGTGGCTTAAGCGGCGACATACGTCATACTCGCAGGCTCATTCTTCAATAGGAATACCGTCACCCTTGCGGGCTCCGGCTCTTTGTAAGCGAACGGTTTCAGATACTATTTCATCGCCCTTCCGGGCTGCTTTTCACCTTTCCCTCGTGGTACTTGTCCACTATCGATCACTAAATGTGTTTAGTCTTAGACCATAGTCGGCCCGGATTCAG
>JAHFHZ010000009.1:0-24113 GCA_023246715.1 Candidatus Magasanikiibacteriota bacterium
GGCGTTTCAATGGGTGGCGCATTGTTTGAATTAAAAAACTCACCAGGGTGGTGAATAATTTTTGGTTTGGTTTAAAAAAGTTAGTGGTGAGTGGGTTAAGGGGTTTCGTAATTCAGAGCTGACAGCAATATTGTATATCCATATTGCAGTGGGAAAAATAAAAAACCCTCCGTGTACGGAGGGTTTTTTATTTTGGCTCTAAACGATTGACTGGATTGACGCACTGTGCTAGAACATGTGGCACAACTGGAATACAGCTGGAGGGATCATGCGCACAGCATCTTTGGCCTTGGTGGCGCTTACCGCGGCAAGCTGCGCGGGGCTGCCGAATATCCGGGAACAGGGGCTGCCCGGCCTCTTACAGACGGCTGACAAGGCGGCCCGGATTCGCTTCGTCGTCGATGACGGGCAGGGCAAATGGGAGCCCTGTTCAACGCCCGCCCGCATCGAGTATGCCTCGGAGCTCCGAGGCGGTCTGCGCCACTACAAGATCTACTGCGGAAAGGAGGCCACGGCAAAGAACGCGTTCGAGTGTCCTGACGCCTTCGAGCTTCAAGTGCTGGTGGCCCAGCGCGACATGCTCATTACCGCGAAGTATGACACGTACGAGGAGCAAGCCGCGAGTGGCGGCATCGCCCACACCCGGCTGATGAACCGGCTCACCCTACGCCCGCCGAACGGCCCGGATCAGGATCTCCAGGTGCGCGTGACCGGCGACGGCTGCCGCCCGGCCCCGTTCTATAACTAGGCATCGCCAGACACGTGTGCACGATCGACATCACGTCGAACGCACCGGGCGATGCGACGGCGGTGCCGGCAGTCGACACCGGCTGCTTGAACTAGGCGGCTAGCCCGGACCAGGCCTGCCGCCTTTCGCCCCCCCCTAATTTACACAGTTCTTCTTTGCCGCGCTGCGCAACAGCTGCCGCAAACCCTTCTCTGAATCGGCTACTTGTTGGCCGCTTCAGAGAAAAAGCGATCCTCTCCGGGATCGCTTTTTCTTTTAAAATTTGATTTTACTTTTCCATCTCACCCCAATTATGTCCAGTTTTAACTTCTACTTTTACCGGCACGCGCAGCTTAACTACGCCCTCCATGGTTTTTTTGAGCAGCGCGCTCGTTTCGCTAACGGCGTTTTTTGGAATTTCCAAAACCAATTCGTCGTGCACTTGTAAAATCATTTTGATTGCGGGATTCTGCAACTTTGTAATTTCATTATGTACTTCAATCATGGCCAGTTTCATTAAATCCGCAGCAGTACCCTGAATAGGGTGGTTAACCGCCATGCGCTCCGCGCCCGCGCGCAACTGATAATTACTCGATGCTAATTCGGGCAAGTAGCGCCGCCGCCCGAATAGCGTTTCGCAGTAGCCTTCTTTTTTGGTAAATGCCAGCGTACGATCGATATATTTTTTAACGCCCGCGAATTCCTGAAAATATTTTTCGATAAATTCTTTAGCCTGCCAATGCGGTATCCCGGCGCGCCAGGATAATCCGTACGTCCCCATTCCATAGAGGACGCCAAAATTAATTTCTTTGGCGGCATAACGCATTTCTTTGGTCACTTTTTCGGGCGCAACATCGTTAATTGCGGCGGCGGTGGCCTGGTGAATGTCTTCGTCGCGCGAAAAAATATCCAGCATCTGAGCATCTTCGGCGAGTGAAGCAACGATGCGTAATTCAATCTGTGAATAATCCGCGCTCACCAATACGTTGCCTGGTTCGGCGATAAAAGCCGTGCGGATTTCCCGACCAAGCGGCGTGCGCACGGGGATATTTTGCAGATTTGGATCAGTGCTGGACAAGCGCCCGGTGGCAGCCACGGCTTGATTGAAATGCGTGTGTATCCGCCCGGTGGCAGCATTAATAAGCGTGGGCAGCACATCAATATAGGTATTTTGCAATTTACAAAGTTCGCGATATTCAGAAATACGAGCAATTATCGGATGCAGATCGTGGAGTTTTTCCAGTTCCTCGGCCGATGTCGAAAGGCCTGTTTTGCCTTTTTTGACGCCCGCGGTTGGCAAACCCATTTTATCAAACAACACTTCGCGCAATTGTAACGGGGAGGCAATATTAAATTCGGCGCCTGATAATTCGTAGATTTCTTTCGTAACCTTTTTGATGTCAGCGGCAACTCTCACCGACAACTCACCAAGCTTAGCGCGGTCAACAGCCACGCCGTTTAATTCCATTTCGGCCAAAACTAAGCTAACGGGCGCTTCAATCTTCGCGATTAACCCGTAATCATCAATCGCAGCTAGTTCTTTTTTGAGCGGGGCAACCGCTTTGGCCAGCAAAGCCACTTCGCCCGAGAGGGCGCGGGGATCAAACCCAAACAGGCTTTCCTGGCTGCTTGAAGTAGGCAGCGCGGTACCAAGAACTTTAAGCGCGATGCTCGCCGGATCATGCGCACGACTGCCGGGATTGAGCAGATACGAAGCGATCATTACATCAAACAGTTGGTTTTTTACCGCCACATTATTAACAAGCAAGCCTTTAACCAGCTGTTTCAGATCATGGCCGGAAAGCTCTATGCCCGGGTCGGCAAACAGCGGCGCGAGCACTGGCAAAAAAGTTGCTCCGGCATATTCAACCTGATTTTCAGTCACCACCAACACGCCTTTGAGCTTTGCGCCTGGAAAATCTTTACCTTCAACGACTTCGCGGCAATACCACTGGCCCGATTTTTTTATTTTGTGAACCAAATTGTCAGCTTCGTTTTTGTTCGTTAGTTCACGAAAAATTACTGCTTTCGCAGGAGCATTCTTGCTGGGCGCTGGATTGGCTGCCAGGGCAGCGGCCCCACCGACGGCGATTTCAGGAATTCGTTTTAAGAGCGACGTGAATTCAAACCGTTGAAATAAAGCGACAATTCTTTCACCAGCAAACGGGCGCAGTCGACAATCGGCGAGTTTAAAATGAAGTTCGGGAACGCAGCGATCAATCGTTGCCAGGTACTTGCTCATTTTGGCACCCTCTTCATCGGCCAGCAGTTTTTTGAGCATTCCTGGCTTAATTGTTCCGGCTGGCACTTTGTCGCCGCGAAGCGCCTCATACAAGGCTTCGATCGTGCCAAATTTTTTGATTAATTCCACGGCGGTTTTTTCGCCAACGCCTTTGACCCCGGGAATATTATCCGAGCTGTCGCCGGCGAGCGCTTTGTAGTCGATCAAGCGCTCGGGCCCAAAACCAAAACGCGCTTGTACTGCGGCTGGGTCATATATCACTGTGTCGTTGAGCCCCTTGCGCAGGGTAAATACTTTTACGGTCGGCTGCACCAATTGAAGCGTGTCCATATCCCCGGTGACAATAAAAACTTCTGGGCGTTCGCTGGCCGGCTTGGTTTTTTCGACCTCAGCCACGATCGTACCTATCACATCGTCGGCTTCGTAACCCTTTTTTTCGTAGATTGAGAGGCCAAACGCGGCTACCAATTCATGTACAAGGGGTATTTGATCGTAGAGGGCCTGATCGGCTTTGACACGCGTGGCTTTGTACGGTTTAAAAGCGGCGTGGCGAAACGTGCCGCCCGCCACGTCAAACGTGACCGCGACATATTCTGGCTTGAGTTCGCGCCAAACGCGCAGCAACATTGAGGCAAAACCATAGACCGCGTTGACCACCAAACCTTCTTTAGTGGTCAGCGGTGGTATGGCGTGATACGCGCGATGAATAATAGCGTTACCATCTAAAACAACGAGACGAGACACAAAAATATGCTTTACAGGTCTTAATTCCTTTATGTTATAACACCGATTGCCGCTTGAAACAAACGGGGCAATATGTTACTTTAGGGGCGCTTAGAATCCTGGTCGGATAGCCAAGCAGTAAGGCAGCGGTCTGCAAAACCGCTATTCACGGGTGCAATTCCCGTTCCGACCTCACTGAAACAATCCCAATAAAATCGGGATTGTTTTTTACCTCACGTAGCCAAGCGGGTTCACGCGTACGCCGTTGACAATGACTTCGAAATGCAGGTGGATGCCGGTAACCCCGCGGACCTTGCCGGTATTCCCCATCAAGGCGATGGTTTGCCCGGCCTCAATATGATCGCCCGGGCTCACCAACAGCCGGGAATGGTGGCCGTAGAGAGTTTTTACTCCGCCGCCATGATCAATAATAATGTAACATCCATAGCCGTTGTTCCAGCCGCATTGCGCTTTTTCAACCGTACCGGCTTTAGCGGCATAGGTGGCGGTGGCCAACGGGCCGGCAATATCCACGGCATGGTGGAACAAGCCAAAGTACTGGGTAATGGTTCGCGCGCCGGATGGCCAAATAAAGCCCGAGGCCCCGGGGGTTTGGCGCGAACCCGGCGGCGCGGCAATGCGCTGGTTGCTCGGGCGGGGCGCCGGAGTGCCAACCAGCACGCCGTCGGGAATGACCAGGCGTTCCCCAATTATCAAATCGGTGCCGTCTTCGTCTAACTTATTGAAACGGACAACCGCGTCGGCGGTGGCTTGATAGGCCAGGGCAATTTTCTTGAGGGTATCGCCTTTTTTGATGGTATGCATGATGCCGGTAACAGGCAAAATTTTCAGCTTATCGCCGGGGCGGATAATAGATCGCGTAGTGAGCTTGTTTTCCCAAATAATTGTCGCCAAACTGACACCAAAATCCGAGGCGATTGAGCCAAGCGAATCGCCGGGGGCGACTTCGTACTCCACTATCGTGGTTCGCAGGCCGGGGAGCTGTACCCCAGGCAAAATTGTTGGTTTGGTAAAAGCGGTGCCGGCGGCAGACTGCCGGGACAGTTCCAACCGAGAAGGAACTCCCGACAAAAAGAGTCCGGCGCTATCGTTCTCGCTTTGCACGCTGCCTTGGCGCCAGCTGGGCACCGGTTGGGTGTCGGCCATAATTTCCGCAAACACCTCTTCAACCTCGATTTCTTCTCCGCCGGAAATGGTATAAATAATACTTTTTTGGCCTAATACGGTCGGATTCTTTTGCAGCGGCTGCTTGGTATGAGGGTTGGCGATCAAAACCAGACCAGCGAAGGCTACTATTTGGATAAAATTACGGCTCACGGCCCAGCCTTGTGGGCGTTTAATCCCCATTTTTTTTAACACCAGACTCATGGCATAGTCGATCCGGCTAAAAGGGTATAGCAGCCCACGGCCAGCTTTTTCAAGCATAAAATAAGCCCTGGTTGTTGACCACCACAGGGCGCGCTTGCCAAAGACTAAAATTTTGAGAAATTTTAAAATTAGGCCGTATTTCATACCTTGACGTAGGGGCTACTTTAGCATATTATAGGGCACAAATCAATTGTTTTGGGACTGACGCTTTTGGCGCATTGCTGCGTTGTCGCTCTGCTTCTCGTTCGCTGTATGTTCATCTTACAGCTCACTGCGATGCTCGCTGCCGCCTGGCACTGCATCCAAACGCGTCAGCCCTGTTGTTTATAATTAATTTGCGAAGTTATGTTTTTTGTCGTTGTTTTAGGGGCGATAATCCCGGCGCTCGCGGCAATTGTATATGGTTTAATTTTAGCGGCTTGGGTTATTCGACAGCCGGCAGGTGACGAACGAATGCAGTCTATCGCCCGGGCGATTCAGGCTGGCGCCAAGGCCTATTTAAGCCGACAGTATCGCACGATTGCAGGCGTGGCGGCAGTGGTTTTTTTGCTGATTGGAATTTTTATCGACTGGGTAACGGGTTTTGGCTTTGTGGTCGGAGCGATTTTTTCCGCACTGGCTGGGTATATCGGCATGCATATTTCGGTTCGAGCTAATGTTCGCACTGCCGAAGCGGCTAAAACCGGCTTTAAACAAGCCTTAACCGTGGCGGTACGGGGCGGCTCTATCACCGGTTTACTGGTAGCGGGTTTGGGCTTGCTGGGTGTGGCGGTTTTTTATCTGATTACCAATGATTTGTCTGCCCTGATTGGGCTCGGCTTCGGCGGCAGTTTAATTTCAATTTTTGCCCGCATTGGCGGTGGTATTTTTACCAAAGCCGCCGATGTGGGAGCCGACCTGGTTGGCAAGGTTGAAAAGGGCATTCCCGAAGATGATCCACGCAACCCGGCCGTGATTGCCGACAACGTGGGCGATAACGTGGGGGATTGCGCCGGAATGGCCGCTGATTTGTTTGAAACCTACGCCGTCACCACGATTGCCGCCATGATTTTGGGCAGCCTCGTATTCCCCGGCAACGAACGGCTGATTGTTTTTCCTTTGCTGTTGGGCGGCGCTTCTATTCTGGCTTCCATTGTCGGAACTTTCTTTATCCGCTTGGGAAAAAACCTCAACCCAATGCACGCCTTGTACAAAGGCCTGTTGATGGCTGGCATTCTTTCGGTCGCGGCTTTTTACCCCCTTTCCCGCTGGATTTTATCAACCCTTCCTGGGACGCACACCTCGCTCTATATCTATTTCACCTGCGTCATTGGTATTGTATTAACTATCGCGATGGTTTGGCTCACTGAATACTACACTTCAACCCAATTTAAACCGGTGCAGCATATTGCCCAGGCCAGCACCACTGGGCATGGCACCAATATAATCGCGGGCTTGGCAATTTCCATGAAATCAACCGCGTTGCCGGTAATTTTGATTGTCGGAGCAATGTTGGGCGCAAACGAGCTAGCTGGATTATACGGCGTGGCGATCGCCGCGGTAAGCATGCTTTCGATGGCTGGCATTATTGTGACGATTGATGCCTACGGCCCCATTACTGATAACGCCGGGGGTATTGCCGAGATGAGCAATTTACCTGAGAGCGTTCGGGAAATTACGGATTCGTTGGACGCGGTTGGCAACACCACCAAGGCAGTTACCAAGGGATATGCCATTGCCAGCGCCGCTTTAGCCTCACTGGTTTTATTCGCCGACTTTTCACATAAACTTCCTTCTTCGGTGGTTTTCTTAATTAACGATCCAAAAGTCCTCGCTGGTTTGTTTATTGGTGGATTGTTGCCCTATTTGTTTAGCTCGATGTTAATGGAGGCAGTGGGAAAAGTAGCGGGACAAGTAGTAGAAGAGGTTCGCCGCCAATTCCGCGAGATTCCCGGCATTATGGATGGCTCGGGGAAACCAGATTATGGGCGCGCCGCGGACATTGTGACCCGTGGAGCGCTGCGCCAAATGACGGTTCCGGCTTTACTGCCAATCGCCGCTCCGATTTTGGTTGGCACCATTCTTGGCATAGAAGCGCTCGGCGGTTTATTGGTTGGCACCCTGATTACTGGTTTATTTTTGGCGATCTCGATGACTACTGGCGGCGGAGCGTGGGATAACGCGAAAAAGTTTATTGAAAAAGGCAACTACGGCGGCAAGGGTTCTTTTGCCCACCAGGCAGCCGTCACGGGCGACACAGTTGGCGACCCATACAAAGATACCGCCGGTCCGTCGATTAACCCGATGATCAAAGTGGTGAATATTGTGGCGCTCTTGATCGTAGGCTTGCTGTTGAAATAATCTTCAAAACTTAAAAGAGCCCCGAACTTCGGGACTCTTTTTTGTTGATAGAATTTCCGGCGTGCTGGCCGGGAGGGAACTAACCTATCGCGGTGCGCCGACGCGGATCGGTACCCTCGCAGACGTACTCCACGCCAGCCACCTCGTTGCGGCCAGTCTTCGGATGGTGGACATACGCCTTGGCGCGGATGACGGGGACACCCTGCGAACAGGGCCGGTTGTTGACCTTCCTCGGGATTGCTGAAGGATGGGAGGCAGCCGATGAGGGCCACAATGCCAAGAGCCAGGCAACGAGCAAACCAATCGATTGTGGGCCTACGCATGCTTGTTCCTCCATTGATTGTGACTGGCCAATCGCGAAGCGATGGGCATGGTTTCTGCTTATCACGAGCAGCCCTGCCTGTCAATTGGGCCGCATATTGCCATTTCTAACTTGGTTTGCTATAAATGCAGGGGCTGTTTATCCTTTCTAAACTTCTATTTCAACCATATGATGTCCTATACACACAAAAATACCGGTAAATCCACCGCGGAACTTACTATCACGGTGCCGGTGGAAGATTACCAAAAAAACCTGCTGGCAGCCGCCGGTCGTCTTTCAGAGCGCGCTGCTATTAAAGGATTCCGCCCCGGCAAAGCTCCGTACAATATTGTAAAGCAACAACTCGGCGAAATTAAAATTCTGGAAGAAGCAATGCAGTCTATCGTTGAAAGTAGTTTTTTTAAGGCTGTTTCCGAAGAAAAGCTCTCCACCATCGGCATGCCGCAGATTAGCTTACAAAAATTCGCCCCGGGCAATGAGCTGATATTTACCGCAGCCGTGGCTTTGCTACCGACCTTACAACTACCCGCTCTGGAGAGTATTAAAATTGAACCAAAGGGCGTGGAGGTGGGCGAAGCCGAACTGCAGGAAGTGCTTGGTAACTTGTCTAAAATGCAGGGAAAAGAAACAGCTAAAGCGGGAGTGGCCACTACCAGTGATAAAGTGGCGATTAAAATGGACATGTTTATCGACGCGGTACCGGTTGAAGGTGGCCAAGCCCCCAACCACCAGGTCTACCTCAACGAACCGCATTATATCCCGGGCCTGGCCGAACAGTTGGTCGGCCTGAAAAAGGACGATGCCAAGGAATTTAGCCTTAAATTTCCCAAAGAGCACTACCAAAAACATCTTGCGGGCCGTGATGTTGATTTCAAGATACAGGTGAACGATGTCTTTGATCTTTCTTACCCGGCGATTGATGATGCTTTTGCCAAAGCGCTCGGCCAAGAAAGCCTGGAGAAACTTTCTGGGCTGCTTAAAGCGAACCTAATGGTGGAAGCAACCAAAAAAGAAGACCAACGCCAAGAGGCGGCGATCTTGGAGCAGCTGATTGAAAAAAGTGAGTTTAGCGAGCTGCCCGAAGTCTTAATCGACTCCGAAAAACGGAAAATGTTTTACGAATTGAAACACGATCTGGAACGGCAAGGAATACAGCTAGAAGATTACCTCAAAAACCTGAAAAAAACTGAAAAAGAAATTTTTACTGACTTTGCGGAACAGGCCGAAAAACGAGCCAAAGCAGCCCTTATTTCGCGCCGGGTGGCCCTTGATAATACTATTTTAGTGACACCCGAAGAATTGAATAAAGAAAAAGAAGCGATCCGGGCGGCTTATCCGGATAATCCGCAGGTAGAAGAAAATTTGGCTCGCCCCGAGGTGCTCGATACGCTCGCCACTACGATCCAGAACCGCAAAGTGCTACAATGGCTGAAAGAGCAGATAGTCAGCAAATAATTTCTTCTTTCTATGTTATTTGGCGCACACGTTTCGATCGCCGGCGGGCTCCCCAACGCCCCGCTTAACGCGGCTAAAATTGGCTGCGAGGTGTTCCAGATGTTCAGCCGCTCCCCACAGGGTGGCTGGGTGGCGCCGCTTGATGAAAAAATTGCCGCCGAGTTTAAGCGTAATTGCGCCGAGGCTGGCCAGCAGGAATGGTATATTCACACTCCTTATTTTATAAACTTCGCTTCCTCCAACAACCGCATTCGCTATGGTTCGGCAACAGTAATCCGCCAGGAACTGGAGCGCGGCAGCGTGCTGGGAGCAACCTATGTTATGACCCACCTGGGGAGCTACGCCGCCCTGGGCGAAGAAAAAGGGTTCCCTCAATTAATCGAGGGTTTAGGCGAGGCTCTCAAAGGCTACAAGGGATCGACGCAATTCTTGATCGAGATTGCCGCGGGGGCCGGAGCGGTGATTGGCGACACGTTTGAAGAGTTGGCCAAAATTATTCACCACCCCAAACTCAAAAAATATAACATTGGCATTTGCTACGACACCCAACACGCCTTCGCGGCTGGATACGACGTGCGCACGCCCAAGGCGGCCAAAGCGACGCTAGACGCGTTTGACGCGACTGTGGGCCTTGACCGGCTTAAAATGTCCCACTGCAATGATTCAAAAATTGAGCTCGGCGGCCACAAAGACCGCCACGAACATATTGGGCAAGGGGCGATCGGCCTGGCTGGTTTTAAAAATTTGTTTGCCGATAAACGCCTCAAAAATGTTAATTTTATTTTGGAAACCGAACATGATCAGGTGGTAGCAGATTTGGGGGCGCTTAAAAAGCTACGCAAAAAAACCTAACCTGCTTCCCGTATGCGGCATAAAATACGAGTCGTAACGCGAGCATCCCGAACTGAATTCGCCGGCCAACTGCCCGACGGAACTCTCCGGGTTCGCCTGACCGCCCCGCCGGTAGACGGGGCCGCCAACGAAGAGCTCCGCGCTTTTTTGGCCAAAGAATGCAACGTGCCAAAACAAAAAATAATCCTTCGGAAAGGATTAAAAAGTAAAAATAAAATAGTTGAGGTGATGCCCTAGGGTAAATTTATTCCGCCTTTGCTCCACGGGTTGCACCGCAAGATTCTCCAGATAGCTTTAAAACTGCCCTTAACCAGGCCGTTTTTTTTAATTATCTGGTACCCATACTCACTACAGCTTGGGAAAAATCGGCAGAAGCCGTGCGGGAATACACCTTTGAGCAGGCCGTGGTCGGGTGAGAGTGTTTTTTGATATAACCGAATCAAGGCCAGGGCCGGCAAGCGCCCAAGGAGCCGCAACACGTTTTGGAGATACACCAAATTTTTTGACATACCACTACCGCGCCAGACTAGAGCGCCCCAATAATAATTCTAATTCTTGCTTTAGTTCAGCGTAATTTTTTTTGAGAGCATCTTTTTTGGGCAAGACAAGCAGGTAGTACCCAGCCCTCAGCTCGCCGTTGGCCAGGCGCAGGCGCAGAATTTCCCGGAGCTGCCGCCGCAGTCGATTGCGAACCACAGCGCTTTTAGAGATTCTGGTGCCGACCGCGAACGCTATTTTAAGCTGCGCGGCAAATTCTTCTGGGCTGACCTGTTTAGGGAAATAATTCTTATTTTCGGCTAGATTAAGCATTTTTAAATCCAAAAATTTCCCGTTACACCATCGGCCGTGCTTGAGCAACAAGTTAAAATCTCGTACTTTACTGAGTCGGTTTTCGACAGGTAACATATTCTTAGTGAATTACAAAATACCACTTTTTGTCATTACGAGGAGCGCAGCGACGAAGTCTCGCGATGCCTCGGCAGGCCAATCCCATCGTTGTAGCACTAAACCAAGGGATTGCTTCGCTCCTTACAGTCGCTCGCAATGACAAAAAGGCGCTTTCGTGATTTACAACTTAGCAGTGCTGTTTTCTCAACAGCAGGTATAGTAAACTCTTTTGAAACAAAAAACCACCCAACAAGGGCGGCTTTTTTATTTTCTTTATTTGCGGAGCCGTTTCCCCTTCTTTTCGTCGGAAACCGTGAGTTTTTTACGGCCTTTGGCCCGGCGGCGCGATAATACGGTGCGGCCGTTTTTGGTGCTCATTCTTTTGCGAAAACCATGCGCTTTAGCACGTTTGCGCTTCTTCGGCTGATATGTCCGCTTGGGCATAGAGGTAATTGTTTAGTATAGAGGTAGTAAGTTAACTCATTTAGTATTTTTACAAAATCCTATTTGTAATTAGCCAATATAATGAGAATATTGTCTGTCATTCCCGCGAAAGCGGGAATCCAGACACTCACATTTTTGGCTTACCCTGATTGGACTCCCACTTTCGCTGGAATGACAATTGGGAAAACTATAAATGAGTTCGTATGTACATATGCTACACGAAACTGCGGTAACTGTCAACTTCTAGCCCATGCCCACGGTTATCCACACTGTTATCCACAGGCTATCCACTTAACCTTATTTTTTCGCTACACAAAGGCTTCCTTTCGGATTTAGCCCTATGCTAGAATGAACCGGCACAGAGGACTTAAGTTATTTTCGGTTAACCAACGAGCAACTATGACGCACGATGAACTGTGGCAGGCGGTGCTTGCAGAGCTTGAACTGACCATTTCGAAAGCCAATTTCATCACCTGGTTCAAAAATACCGGGGTCATTGCCCTTGAAGAGGGCCGGGCGATCCTTTGTGTTCCGAACGCCTTTACCCGGGCCTGGCTGGAAAAAAAATATCACCAACAAATCATTAAATCTTTGGAGCGCATCACCGAACGGCCGATCCGCAAGCTTGAATACCGCATTGATAACCTCAAAAATGCCCTTAAAACCTCGTTTTCCCCCCCAGCGGCTCCGGGTACTTTGGAGCGAGCCCCACACTTTTCCCCAGAACCGATGGCGCTACCCACCGGCGGCCCCAGCACGGCCAACGGCAGCGGGTTTACGGTGAACAGCAAGTACTCTTTTGATAATTTTGTGGTTGGTAAAGGCACGGAGTTGGCTTACGCCGCTGCCCAGGCAGTGGCCGCGCGCCCCGGGGTCGCCTATAACCCCCTGTTTATTTATGGCGGCGTGGGACTCGGTAAAACCCATTTATTACAAGCGATTGGCAACGAACTGCTCAAAAAAAACGCGCAGTGTTCAATTATGTACGTCAGCGCCGAGAAATTTTCCAACGACTTTATCTCTTCGATCCGCGAGGGTCAGGCCAAGGATTTTCAGAACCGTTACCGCCATATTGATTTGCTCTTAATTGACGATATTCAATTTATCGCCGGCAAAGACCGTACCCAGGAATCGTTTTTCCACACCTTTAATGAACTACATCAGCAAAATAAGCAGGTGGTTCTCACTTCAGACCGGCCTCCCAAAGCTATTCCCGCCCTGGAAGACCGGCTTAAGTCCCGCTTTGAGTGGGGGATGATCGCTGACGTTTCCGCGCCAGACTTTGAAACGAGGGTGGCGATTTTGGAAAAAAAGTGCGCGGAAAAGGCTTTTGCGCTTGATTCCAAAATCCTGCAAACCGTTGCCAGTATTGTCCAAAGCAATATTCGCGAGCTGGAGGGGGCGCTTAACCGCATTATGGCGTTCCACCAACTCAAAAACATTGAACCCACCATCGAAACGGTAAAGGCGCTGTTTACCAACAGCGAGGCCTCTTCGACCAAAAAATCCGTCACCTCTCAACAGTTAGTCGACGTGGTGAGCGCGATGTTTGGAATCCCAATCAACGAAATAATGGGCAAAAGCCGCGAAAAAAAGATTGCTTTTCCGCGCCAGATTATCATGTTCCTCTTGCGCGAAGAGTTAAAAATGTCGTACCCGTCAATCGGTGAAGAGTTGGGCGGGCGCGACCACACCACTGCCATGCACGCGCACGAAAAAATCGCCAAAGAGCTTGATAATAACCTGAAGGTAAAGCAGGACATCGAAGCAATCAAGCAGCGTTTATACATTAATGCTGTGTAAGAATTGGTGTACAAAGTTGTGCATGAGCGGTTGATAAGCGCTGGAAAGAACCCTTGTTATCCACGCGGCGGCGGCATGCTGGGGATAGTTTAAAAAAGTTATCCTTTTTTATCCCCAGATGGTGCGGTTTTTACCCCCAGCTTATCCGCCAAAAAAAATATTATTTTTGCATGGTTAAGCGGCAAAACGGAATTATCCCCGCTGTCCACACCCCTTATTATTACTATTATATTATTTATATATATTTTATTATCGTGTTGGTATGAATTTTTCCTGTACAAAACAAAACCTGGCCGACGCCCTACTGCTGGTTGGAGGAGTGGCGGGGAAAAATCCAAACTTGCCTATTTTAAATAACGTGCTGCTTAGGGCCAGCAGCCAGGGAGTGGAAATAAGCTCAACCAATTTAGATGTCGCCATTACTGCCACTTTGCGCGCGATTGTTACGACAGAAGGTTCATTTACGGTCCCGGCCCGCACACTTTCGGAGGTGGTTCATTTTTTGTCCCAAGAAAAGGTTGATTTAGAGCTCAAAGAAACCGACCTGGTAGTGGTTTGTGGAAAAACAACAACTAAAATAAAAGGCATGTCGGCCGATGATTTTCCGGTTATTCCCACCCTCGATGAAGGGCGGGGCTTGGTTTTGGACGCCGATGGTCTGAAAACTGCTCTACTACAAGTGGTGCCGGCCGTGGCTAAAACAGATATTCGCCCAGAATTATCCGGCGTGTTGTGGTCGGTGACCGGGCAGGGAGGAAAAAATTTAGTTTTAGCGGCCACCGACAGTTATCGGTTGGCTGAAAAATCTTTGCCGCTGGTTCAGGGGCCTGGCGACGATGAGTTGCGGGTGATTTTGCCTGGCCGCTGCGCCCAAGAGCTCCTGCGGCTCCTTGGCGCTCTACAGAGCCCCTCGGGGGAACAGCGGGTGCGCGTGTTGGTGGGTGAAAACCAGGTGGCCATAAATTATGGCCAGGTGCAGTTAGTTTCTCGCCTGGTGGCCGGGGGGTATCCTGATTATGCGCAAATTATTCCGCAAACATTTAAAACCACCGCTCAGTTTTCGGTTGCCGAACTCTCTAAAGAAACGCGGGCGGCGGGGTTGTTTACTACTGCCGGTATTAATGCGGTAATTTTAACCCTTAAGCCACAGGAGGGTGAAGTGTCGATTAGCGCTGCTTCGGCGCAGGCGGGTGATTATCAGTCGGGTGTGGCCGCGCAAGTAACCGGTGAAGAAAATACGGTGCTTTTGAACCATCGGTATTTACTCGATGGGTTGAGCGCGCTTGGTGGTGAACAGGCCGAGCTTAAAATGATTAGCGGCGACAACCCCTGTTTACTTACTTCGCCACACGACCAGGCGTTTCGATATATTATTATGCCGGTCAGGCAATAGTCTAGAGCTGCCAAAAAAACACCCGATACGGGTGTTTTTTGTTTATCGCGCCGGGTTTAAGGGCTATGGTCCGGTGGGTGGTGCGCCAGTGGTGGCCGAGGTCAACGCGTTGATGATGAAGTTGGCGATGCTGTAGGAGCTAAGGATTATCGCCAGCCCCAAAATAGCATTCCAGATTGTTTTTTTAGCGGCGGTGCGGCTTTCGTCGTTACCACCCGATACCATCCAAGCGAAGCCGCCCCAGAGAATCAACACTAAAAATAGTATGCCTAAAAATCCCAACACCGAACGAATCAGGTTGGCGGCAATCAGGCGTACGTCGGTGTTTGGCAACCCCAAGTATCCTTGCAGCATATACAACCCTCGTAAAACCGGGTTGGTGGAGCGGGGCACTTGGTTGTTGGATGTGGGTGGTGGAGCAAGAGGGGTAGTGGCTGTGCCAGACTGTTCGGGTGTGGCGGAGGTGTTTTTTGGAGGAGGTGTTGCTGTTGAGGGTGTGGGTGTAGAGGTGCCAGAAACAGGTGGGGGCAAAGGAAAATCAGCGTTTTCTCCCGTGGATTGCGCGCGCACCGACCCCGCCCCGGCCAGGGCCGTGTAGAGTAATACCACGGTAAGGCTAAATCGTATTTTGTTCACTCGGTTCATAGGCGAAAACGGTTAGGGGGGCGCTGCAAGAATGTTACGGCTTTATTTAACCTCGATAGGTAGGTTGTACTCGGACGAGCGTCCGCTGGAATCGGAAAGAACGGCGGACAGGGCGTGGGAACCGTCCCCCGGAGAGTTTTTCCAAGTGAACGTCAGTTGGTTGTTGAGTAGCTTGTCTTGGTGGTTGAAGGTGTAAATAAGTTTTTTATCGCCGCCGCTCGACAGGTAAATTTTGATATCAACAATTTCGTCCCAACGAAACGGGGCCAGAGAAATGACGCGGGGGAAATCTTCTTTTTGCAGGGTAAGTGGCGAAGCATCAAACCACTGTAGGCTGGCCGGGTCAAACGGCGCGTCGAGCCCAAAGGTAATGGATTTTTGGGCGCTGTTGCCTTGATCATCTTGGGCAACCACCCGTAGGGTGTGTGGGCCGCGAGTCAGTTCTTTGGCGTAGTACGAAAGTGAAAAGGGCGGAGCGATGCTTTCGCCGATCACGAAGTTGTCGATAGAGAAGACTACTTTGGCCACGCCGCGCGGGGCAGAAGCCTTGATTTGAATGTTGAGCTGGCGATTTGAGATGGTTGAACCGTCGAGGGGCGACTCAATGGAAATGGTTGGGGCGAGTTCGGGGGAACCGATTGAATCATATTCGGAGGGAGGCTCTTCGAAGCTTACTGGTTTGCCGGCAGCAGCTAGTCGGTCGGCCCAGCTGCGCAAGGCAGCTTCCCAGTTGCTAAATTGTGGATCGTCCGCCGGGTTTTGGGGTGATGGGCCGCGAGGGTCGTCTTTGGAAACATAATATAGAATATCATGTGGTGGGAGAAAAGTTTTTTCTGTTACTAATTCGGCAGGAGTTGAAGAGCTGGCGATTTTGCCAGTGACCGAATTGATCGGCAGCACAATTCCTTTGTCGCTGCCGCGCAACACTGGTTTGGTGGCATCGTTAGCGGGGGAAGTTGCAAATTGTTCAACCGGTGTATTTTTGAGGGCGGCAGCCATAAATTTGTTCCAGATGGTCCCGGCCAATAAGTTGCCGCCACCCTTCATTGGCATGCGTTTTGGCGTGTTCCCCACCCACACCGCGGCTGCTAGCGAATGGGTGTAGCCAAGAGTCCAGGCATCTTTGGAGTCGTTGGTGGTGCCGGTTTTTGCGGCAACTGGCCGGCCGGGGAGCACGAGATTGTTGAAGGCGCCAAAGACGTAGGCGCGGGCATTGTTATCGGAAAGAACATTGCTTGTGAGAGCGGCAAGTTCGGGGGAGATGGCGACCGAGCCCGGGGTCGGCTTCCATTCCAGAAGGGTTTCACCGCTCGGGGATTCTACTTTTAAGATGCCCACCGGCGCGTGAAATTTGCCCTGGTTCGCCAGCGTGGCGTAGGCGTTGGCATGTTCGAGCATGTTTACTTCGTGACCGCCGAGTACCATGGTGAGGTCCGGGTCGCCTGTGAAGGCGGTGTAGCCAAAACGTTTGGCAAACTCCACGGTTTGTTTGCCGCCGACGAGATACATGGCTTTAACGGCGGGAATGTTGAGAGAGCCCTGCAAGGCCTGGCGGAAGGTTACTAAACCACGTTCTTTACCATCGTAATTTTTGGGCATATATTTAGCTCCGCCCGCGCGCAAATCAAAGTCGGTGAGCACGTCATAGACTACCGTTTCGGGCGTATACCCTTTTTCAAACGCGGCAGCATAGACGAATGGCTTGAACGAAGATCCGGGTTGTAAAAACCCGCTCGTCACCACGTTGAACCGGCCGTTAATTTCCAGGTTATCATAATCGCGCGAGCCAACCATGGCTATAATTTGGGCGGTTTTTGGGTCGATCGCGACCAAGGCGGAGTTGTTGGCGTTGGCGGTTTTGGCCAGTTTTTCGCCCTGCTCGGTAATAATTTGTTCAGCCAGCTTTTGTTTATCATAATCAAGCGTGGTAATTACTTTCAGTCCGCCGGTGTCTATTAATCCCGGCCCCAACTGGTTTTCGAGCAGGTGTTGGATGTACGTAACGAAATGTGGCGCGTCGAACAACCCTTTGCCACGGAAAATGCGCAAGGCTTCGTTTTGGGCTTTGGTTTTTTCTTCGTCGGTGATGTAGCCTTGTTCGGCCATCAAGCGCAACACCACGTCGCGGCGGTTGCGCAGACTATCCGGGTTGCTTAAAAAGAAACTCGGCCGCTGAATCAAGGCCGCGAGCGTGGCGGATTCGGGGAGTGACAGATCTTGGGCTTTTTTGTGGAAGTAGCTTTGGCTGGCGGATTCAATGCCGTAGTTGGTGGAACCATACGGGATTTCGTTCAAGTAGAGTTCTAAAATTTGATCTTTGGAATATTTGCGCTCCAGGCGAATTGCCAAAATAGCTTCTTTAGCTTTGCGCAAGAGGCCGGCCAGACCGCGCCGTTCGCTGCCGACGAGGGTATTTTTAATTAGCTGCTGGGTGAGGGTTGAGCCGCCCCCGGCGCCGCTTTTGCGCCCGATGAGCGCAAAAAAACGGGCGCGCAAAATGCTCGGCAGACGCACCCCATTGTGTTCGTAAAACAACCGATCTTCGGTGGCGATGGTGGCTTTGGCGGCCAGTGGAGCGATTTGGTTTAATTTTACCAAGGTGCGCTTTTCATCGTTGTAGGCTTCGTAGAGCAGGTGGGTGCCGGTGCGATCGTAGATTTTAGTGCTCTGAGCAACTTGCCGGTTGGCGAGCCGTTCGGGGCTTGGTAAATCACGACTAACCCAGGCCACGGCCAACAGGCTGATGAGAACTAAAGCGGCCCCGGTAGTCAATACCAGGCGGGCAATTCGTTTCCAATCAAAGCTGCGGCCCCTGCTCGGCCGTTTAAAGTTCCCGAGCCAACGGCGAGCCGAAAAATCCTGGCGGCTGGGCCGGGGGGTGTTGTTTTTTTGGGGGGTAGATGGCTGATTTTGGGCGGCGGTAAGCCCGTGACGACGGAAGTTTGGCATATGCAGTAGTATACCTGCTATATTGACAAAAACAAGAGTTTGTGCTATACTTATTTGTTAATCAACGGAAGGTACCCTGAAGGGTATCTTTTTAGTTAAATTTTATTATGATTAAAGCAAAAAACAGCCTTTTCAGCCTCGTGCTCATTACCTCGCTTTTTGCCGCTTTTTTGATTGTTTTCCTGGTTCACCCCCTCTTGGTGGAGGCCCAGATTAGCTCGGCTGCCCCCAGCCAGGCTAGCGCCACGGAGCAGGTTTTACGTGAAGGCCGTGACGGCAAAATGGCTCTCCGCCAGCAACCCCTGCCCCCGGACAAGGTGCTTAAGGCGGTTATGACGGTGTATACCAGCACCCCCGAAGAAACTGATGCCGACCCGTTTATTGCCGCTTCTGGTAAGCGCGTGTACGATGGCATGATTGCCAATAACTGTTTAAAGTTTGGCACCAACGTGACTTTTACCGACGAAAATGGTAATAAAATTTTCGGCGACAAGGTGTTTACGGTTCACGACCGCATGAACGCCCGCTATGGTTGTAACCGTTTTGATATGTGGGTTGACCAGCCCCGCGCCGAAGCCCGTAAGTTTGGCGTAAAGCGTTTGGTTGCCCAGGTGTATTTGCCGGCCAAGAAAGCTGCTCCCGTTAGCCGTGTGGCTACACTAAAGAGCGCGGAGTTGGCTGTGGCCAAGTAACCAGCTTTAACCCCCCACCTGTAACAAATCAGAAATCCCCCGCCGTCAGGCGGGGGATTTAGTTTGTTTCGCCGCGGAGCCGGAATTGCAACGCTTCGGCTAGGTGCTCTAGTTGGATTTCAGTGCTGTTGGCTAAATCGGCGATGGTCCGGCTGACTTTGAGAATTCGATTAAATCCCCGGGCCGAAAATCGCAGGCGCTCGCTGGCGGCGCGCAACAGTTCGAGCGAGGCGTTGTCGAGCCGACAGAATTTTTTTATTTCAGTATTCCCCATTTCACTGTTGGTGCATAGCGCGCTCCCCGTGAAGCGCTGAGTTTGTCTGGCGCGGGCGGCGGCTACTCGACCACGAATCGCGCTGGAAGCCTCGGCCAACTCGTTGCTGGCTAATTTATCAAACTTCACGCGTGGGACCTCGACATGTAAATCAATGCGGTCCAGCAGCGGACCGCTTAATTTTTTTTGGTAGCGCGTGATGTGCGCTGGGGCGCAGACGCAGCGGCCGTCGGGATCGCTGGCAAAACCGCAGGGGCACGGGTTTTGACTGGCGATAAGCAACACTTGGGAAGGGAAGCGTGTCGAACCGTGAGCGCGGGCGACAGTGACCGAGCCATCTTCGAGTGGTTGCCGCAAGGCTTCAATCACAGTGCGGGGGAATTCGGGAAACTCATCTAGGAACAATACCCCGCGGTGCGCCAGGGTGATTTCGCCTGGCCGAGGGATCCGGCCCCCGCCAATGAGCGCCGCGGACGAGGCAGTGTGGTGTGGCGCGCGAAAGGGGCGTTCGGTAATGAGCGCGTCGGTTAAGAGTCCGGCGATAGAATAAATTTTGGTAACCTCCAAGGCTTCGTCGGGCGAGAGGCTTGGTAGGATAGAAGGGAGTGAGCGGGCCAACAGGGTTTTGCCTGATCCGGGCGGGCCGTTTAATAAAATATTATGACCTCCGCTGGCCGCGATTTCTAAAGCTCGTTTGGCAAATTCTTGGCCTTTGACCAGGGCAAAATCCATTTCGGGAAGAATTTTTGCCAGCGGGATTTCTTGGCGAACATACGGCGCGATCCGCGTCTTGCCAGACAGGTGATCAAGCAGTTCAACCAGCGTGCGTACCGGGTATACGTGTAGCTCGGGAACAAGTGCCGCTTCGGCGGCATCGTTTGCTGGTACAAATATCTCACGCAATCCGTGGCGTCGGGCAAATAGTGCTAGCGGCAACACTCCGGCAATATGGCGGACGCTGCCATCGAGCCCGAGTTCTCCGGCGACCAACGACTCGGAGGTGGAAATAGTAATTTTGTTGCCAAGCGCGGCAATGCCAGCGGCCATCGGCAAGTCGTAGGCCGGGCCCTCTTTGGCCAAGTCAGCTGGGGCCAGATTTACTAGAATACGAAAATTAAACGGATACGTGTACCCGGAATTTTTTAAAGCGGAATAAATTCGATCGCGAGCTTCTTTGATCGACGTGTCGGCCAGCCCAACGATTGTGAAGGCGGTTTGGCCGCGCTGTAGATCGACTTCTACCTCCACTGGCTCGCCTTCTAGGCCAACTAAGGCCGCGGAATTTAGTTTGACGAACATTTACAGGTGATTTTTAGTTGATGAAGAACTATTTTTGGCGTGTAGTTGCCAGAAGTATAACATAAATCCGCCGGCGATCTGAATGTCGGCCAGGTTGATAACCGCGGTGTACATTTGCCAATAATCAACGGTGTGCGCGTAGAGCAGACGATCAATTAAGTTGGAGAGCGCGCCGGCAATAATGAGGATGAGCGCCGGGAACGGCAGGTTGTTTTGATCGGAACGTGCCGCGCTCGGGAGTTGTTTTGCGGCCAGGTATAGTAATAGGCCAATAATCGGGACGGAAAAAAGAATTACTACTGTTTGGGGCAGCGGAATACCGAAAGCAACGCCCGGGTTTAAAAACGGGCTCCAGCCAAAAGAAGGGCTATGAACGGTTTGGGCCGCAACGGTTTGCACGGCCGCGTATTTAAAAAGCCGGTCGGCGACAAATAAAATCCCCCCGAGACCAAGAGAGAAGCGGGGGGAAATCGAACGCATATTCAAATTAGGCTTCCTGAAGAATGGCCTTTTTACATTCCACGCAGGAGCTGGACGTTGGCCGGGCGAGCAAGCGCTTCTCATTGATGGGTTTTTTGCAATATTTGCAAATGCCGTAGGTGCCCTGTTTGAGGCGTTCCAGCGCGGCGTCAACATCGCGAGCGGAGCGTTCTAGGGTTTGTTCCAGCGATAAGTTTGTTTCGTATTCGGCCACTTCGGCGGCATTTTCGTCTTCCTTGTCGCCGTGATAAGGGAAAGCGCTGAGCAGTTCACCGTTGTTGCTTAATTTAGAAGGATTCATTTTTCCTAATTCCTGCCCCAGCTTGGCTTGTTCGGCGGTCAGCACTTCTGTAATTTTGGTCAAGAAATCAGCGGAGAAAACGGGAGTACTTTTCATAAAATACAGCTTAGACAAGCGCGTATAAAACAGCTTTATTATAGCGAATTTTGCTGGTTTGTCAAACAATCGCCGATTTAGAGAAAAATAAAAACCGAGTACCTCGGCTGTGTTGTTTTGTAGGTTCTCGGTTTCAAAGACTATCGGGCGAGAACCGCCTCAACACTTGCGTGGCAAAACGGGACATCAGCCTCGACAGCTGAAATTCATTCCAACCGCTCGGAGGTAGAGCCTCGCGCTGCGCGGCTCCGAAGAGCGCGACAGCAAATGGCAGCCTGCGCTGCCGAGGAGGGTACCATCAGAGAAGTGTGGAACTGGCCGCTGCCCAGATTCCTTCTGAAAAGAAGGAAAAAAGATTTGAAGGGCAAAGGTCAGTTACTTTCTCCGGATTTTTTTCCTGAGTCGGAATGACGTAGTAGGTTGTTTAAAGAACTACGCTTACTAGTATACCAGTTTTTAAAAGCAGTGTCAACTTATTTGTATAGATTAGTTTAGACAATTGTTTTTTATTTATGTTTAGCAAAATTGTCATTTGATTATGGTAGGAGTTGTGCACAGTTAATTTTTTTATGCACCAAGTTATCCACAGTTGTATAGACTAGTTTAGACAAATTTTTAGAGGGGCTCCTTCGGTCGGGAGCCTTCGGCGTTCCTCGGCCACCCGAGGAAGTAGCCGCGGTCGTCGGCGCCGACGCGAGCGAGGATCGACTCGCCTGGGCCGAGCATGCAGTTGCCCGGGTGGTAGACGTAGGTGTCCCCGGCTTTGCCCCCGGCCCCGAGGTGGCTATAGCCCACCCAGACGGCCTGGTTGTTTGGGTTCCGCAGCGTCACGCGCCAGTGCTGATCCTGCCTGCTCTCGTCCAGGTCGGGGTCACCCTTGATGACGGTGGCCATGGACATCACCCCGAGCAGAGGCAGGTTTTTGGCCTCGGTGGGGCCGACCCAGCGGCAGCCCTCGGGCTCCGCGGCTGGCCGGGATCACCGCGGTTGAAGAGCATGTCCGTGCAGCCTGCGGTGGGCAGGAGCAGGGCCGTGAGCAGCAGGATCGGAGAGGGTTTTCGATGTAGGAACGACATGTGCAACCTCCTTCTGCAGTGCAGACAAGGTAGTTTTGGCATTTTTGTACCTCCCTGTCAATGGTGGTGTTGGTTTTACGGTAGAGTGGGGGCGGAACGATCGTTGTTGGTCGACATAAATCAAATGTTATTTATATTGTTCAATATATTTGGATATTTATTACTACTATATTCATTATTTTGACTTAATTTAGTTAAAATAGTACTATTTAAATATTGTCGAAAAATATGTACGAAAAAGCCCTACAATCCAGCGGCTTGTCGCCCAAGCAGGCGGTAGTGTATGAAGCGTGCCTGAAACTCGTGGCAGCCAATGCTCCTGAAATCGCCCGTTTGGCGGGTTTAAAGCGCACCACGGTTTACGGTTTGATTGATGAATTAATGGCGCTGGGGTTGGTGAGCCGCGCAACCAAGGGCAACCGCTATTTTTTTAGCATCCAGAACCCCGGCGTGCTGCGTGATTTGCTCGACCAAAAAAAATCTTCGCTGGAACGGGTGTTGCCCAGCCTGCAAGAATTGTTTTTTTCGGCTCATACTCGACCGGAAGTGCAATTTTTTGAAGGACGTATAGGGGTCAAACGTATTTTTGAAGACACGCTTTTTTGTCGGAGTAAAAAAATTTGTCAGGTGGTGAGGGTGCAGGATTTTATCGAGGTGGTCGGGGCGCAGTATTGCGCCAACTATATTCGTCGCCGGGCCGAGCGTGGGGTTGCGGCCCGCGCGATTCATCCTCAATCAGGCGATCGCTACGATGGCGTGTATGGTGAAAATAGCGAGCGTTTTAAACGCCACGTTCGGTATTTGCCCCCCGAGATGTTTTCCCCAGCGATGCTGCTCTTGTATGATTGTAAGGTGGCGATGATCGCCACGGCAGCGGAAAATTTTGGATTTATTATTGAAAGCAAAGAATTTTTTACCTTACTCTCGGCTTGGTTTGAATTTTTGTGGCTGCAGGGGTCGCGCGAGCCGGAGCGTTCTTAAATAACTGTTACTCCTGATCAATAATCAAGATTTATTTTTAATTTTTAAGGAGGTATGTCTCGTTGGAGGGCGATTTTTATTATGTGGCCAGCGTTGTTGTTGGCCGGGCTTATTTTTTCCATCACGCGCGCGGCGACAACGGGTATTGTGATTAATGAAATCGCGGCGTATGAAGCGGGCGATCATGAATGGCTAGAGATTTTTAATAAAGGGAGTGAAGCGGTTGATTTAACTGGTTGGATTTTTTGGGAAAACAAAACGAACCATAAGTTAACGGCGGTGACCGGCAGCGGCGTGGTGGCCTCGGGCGCCTACGCGATCATCGCCCAGGATGCGACGCAGTTTTTGGCCGACCACCCGGGTTTTAGCGGGGTAGTGTTTGATTCGGCCTGGAGCAGCTTAAACGAGAGTGGTGAAGAAATCGGGCTCAAAGACGCGGCGGGAAATTTTGTGGAACAGTTTACGTATTTGACGGCGAAAGATTTTTCACTGGAGCGTGTTGCCCCTGGGTTGGCGGATTATAGCGCGGCGAATTGGCACGAACACGCCAGCGGCAACACGGCGGGCCAGGCCAATAGCTCGCCGGTACAGGCCGAAGTGCCCCCGAGCACCTCTTCCACTCCACCAGTGACACCTAGTGCGCCCTTGGCACCTGCTGCCCCGGCGATTGGTTTGCCGCCGGTCGCCGAGGTTGCTACGGCCACGTTGTGGCGAGCTTTGCGTTTAAGTGAAGTGGTTCCGC
>JAHFHZ010000009.1:24123-36178 GCA_023246715.1 Candidatus Magasanikiibacteriota bacterium
AATACTGCGCGGGTTGATTTAACGGGCGGAACACTCTGTGATAGTCGGGCGGCAGCCTACTGCACCGTGGCTAAGTTAACCGGCATCATTGAACCGCTGTCGTGGTTAGTAATTACGCTGCCAACCGGTCGGCTGAATGATGATGGCGATCAGGTGTTGCTCAAAAATCCAGACGGAGCGGTGATGGACGCGGTGAGTTATGGTGAAGCCGAGGGGTTGAATCCGACCGAGGGTGAGGGTCTGGCCCGAGGGGCGGTTGGGGAATGGCTGCTCACGAGCGAACTCACGCCTGGGCGGGCAAATAGTATTCGTTCCCCGGTGCCGGTAGGTACCACGGGCGCTCTGGCTGCGAGCACTACAAGTTCACCTGCTACCAAGAGAGAACCAGTCAAAGCCAAGGGCGCCGAAACAACGATCCTTTTTAAATTAGTCATGCCTAAGGGTGGTGAACCTGGCACGCGGTTGCTGTTTGATGCCCTTGATTCGGCTGATCCGCGTGGCGGAGCATTGTTTGTTGCCTGGCAATTTAGCGATGGGAGGCTGTTCGAGGGCGCGCGGGTGGAGCGATCGTTTGTAATGCCGGGCGTGTATACCGGGCTAGTTTTAGTAACCAGTACGGTGGGGACAACCGGTAGCCAAAAATTCACGCTCACGATTGGCCGGGGGATTTCGGCCGCGGGCAGCGGGGTAAGTATTAGCGAAATTTTTCCCGATCCGGCCGGGGTGGATAGCCGAGAATTTATTGAACTCACGAATTCCGCTACCAGCTCGCTCAATATTAGCGGGTGGAAATTAGAAAACGCGGCGGGGAGTTCGTTTACCATTCCATCAAATACCTGGATTCGTCCGGGTAGTTTTTTGGTTTTTCAACGCGCGGTAACGCGTTTAAACTTGGCCAACACCGGCGACCGGGTGGGGTTGGTGTCGGACGATGGGGACATGATGGACAGTGTGCCGATTCCCAAAGGAGCGGTTGGTAAAAGCTTTGGGTTTAATGGATTCGCAATGGCCTGGAGCGATCCAACGCCGGGGTACTATGTGGCGCCTGTCTATGTTCCGGCGGTGGCGGGGGTGAAGATTAAAGCGGTTAAATCAAAAGCAGCTAAAAGCGTCAGCGCGGCCAAATCGTTGGTGACACGGGTGATTGATTTGGCAGCGGCACGTTTGTTGCCCAAAGGCCGGGCGGTACAAGTGGAGGGTGTGGTGACTGCGCCACCGGGCACGTTCGGTAGCCAGGTATTTTATATCAGTGACGCAACGGGCGGTTTGCCAGTGTATCAAAATAAACATTTGTTTCCGCCGCTCGCGATCGGCGATGTGGTGAGCGCGCGCGGAATTGTTTCGGTGGCGGCGGGGCAAAAGCGAGTGAATATTAAACAAGCCGACGACGTGGACATTTTGGATGCCGAACAGCCGTTGCAGTCACAAAATGCAACTACGTTGCAAATTGCCACGCTGCCGCTCGGCACGGTGGTGACTGTAGCGGGTGAGCTTACCGAAAAGACTGGTTCGGTTTTGTACGTGGACGATGGCTTGGGTGAAGTAGCGGTGTATTTAAAGAGCGGGGCAAAAATTCAAATTAAAGATTTATTGCTCGGCACGCGGTTGGCAGTGACGGGGGTGGTGGAACAAAGCGCGCGCGGGCGCGAGGTCTGGCCGCGCGAACAGGCGGATGTGGTGGTGTTTGAGCCAAGTGCTGTCGCCAGTAGCACGGCCGCAGGTGCGCCAGAGTACCCGGCCAAGCGGGGCTGGTTGTTTGTGGTCGGCTGTGCCGCGGCGGCGATGGCGGCTTACGGCCTACGTCACCGCTCCAGGCTCTGGCGGTGGCTAGCGGGCGCTCTGCAATGGGTTCGCGCGCGTTTCTAAAATAAAGGCGCGCTTGGCCTGCTGTTCGACTATTTGATTTCCCGCGCGTACCAAAAAAGCGTGAAGTTTGGTAATAAAACACCCTGGTGGGCCGGTGGAGGCATGGGCGCCGTGGATGGTTTGGTGGTGGCTCTGGGGGTTTTGGTGGTTTCGGCGGCGGATCATCTGGCGGTGGGGGCGCTAGTGGCCGGTGGTAGATGAGCCTTGAAATACTCAAGAATTCTGTGATAAGCTGGGGCTACCCTGAAGGGGGTAGCCCTTAATATATGGAGAGGTGGCCGAGCGGTTTAAGGCAACAGTCTTGAAAACTGTCGTACTCAAAAGGTACCGTGAGTTCGAATCTCACCCTCTCCACGTACAAAAACACGCTCTGGTAGCAGAGTGTGTTTTTGTATATGATAGGTTGGATTCGAACTAGGGAAAGTTTGAAAACCGTGAGGCTTTCACTGCTTGTTGGGGAGAGCCCGCGAGAGGGCAGAAGCCCTTTCGTGAAGCGACCGCAGGGAGCGCGTTCGGATAGCGTAGCGCTCACCCTCTGTGCATAGACAGATTGAGCGATGTTAAAGCGTCTTTTTCTTTATAATCTTAAGCAAGTGCCTTGTTTCTGCTTCTTTTGGTAGATTTTACTCATAAACTTATAAAATAAACTTGACATTTATAAGTTTATAGGCTATACTTACTAAGTATGAATACTAAGAAAGTAAGAATTAGTGAAGCGGCCAAAATGCTTGGGGTTTCGGCTCAAACCCTACGTAATTGGGAAAAATCAGGTAAACTTCTCGCCGAAAGAAGTGTGGGTGGCCAGCGTTATTATATTGTAGAAAATCTTAATAAATTCACTTTGGATCTAGAAAAGTTAGGGCTGGTGTGGGCAACAAGTGCTATTCCGCCAGAACTGCCGAGTGAGTACTACTGCGAACGACTAGATCGCTTTACTAGCCGCGTTGCAAGAATGGGGACAGAGCTTCAAAAAGCTGGAAATGTTTCAGAAGATCTAGCTTCGCTGCTTACACTTATGGCTGGAGAAATTGGTGATAATTCTTTTGCTCATAATGTCGGCAATTGGTCTGACATGCCAGGCGTATTGTATGGTTACGATATTGATAAACAAATTATAGTGCTCGCAGACCGGGGACGCGGCGTAAAAACCACATTACAACATGTTCGACCAAACCTATCGACTGATATAGATGCGCTCCGAGTGGCCTTTACAGAGATCGTTTCAGGGAGAAATCCGGAGAAGTGTGGCAATGGCCTCAAAGTTGTGCGCAGTGTGGCCGAATCAAAAGGTATAAGTCTTGTGTTCCGCTCGGGTATTGGTCTCGTGACTATATCAGAAAGTACCAAATCAATGCGTATTACAATGGCTGATAGCAATATTCGCGGTACATATGCAGTCATACAATTTTAAATATCCATATGAACATCATCCAACTTAAAAAATTTGGCACAGTCCTGATTTCTCGCCCAGCGGGGTTGGAGGCATTTAATGCCATTCGTCCTCAGCTTAATCAAGAAACTCCTGTTGAGATCGACTTTGGTGGTGTGTTGGCAGTAACACCGTCATGGCTTGATGAGTTTCTAACACAACTAACCAATTACAATGGCGGCAAAGTGGATCTCCGCGCGACGAAAAATGCATCCGTACTGGCCGCGCTGCCTATTTTAGCACAGGCAAGAAAGGATTTTGTAGCAGAAACAGTTCAGCGCGCCCTCGATAGAATGAACAGCTAACGCTGAAGCGCGATTTTAATTTGGTCTATCACTCTGCGCACATCGCGAATGTTTTTTTCTCGCAACACTCATCAAAAACAGCCCTTAACCACGCTGTTTTTTCGACCCTTATTTTGATCTTGCTGAGGCATAAATTTTACCTTAAAATATAACAAGCCTTCGCTGTGCGGATAATGCCAGCTTTACCAATAGGTTCCCCGCTACACCGGTGACATAGTGCGCCGCCTAAGTTAAAGAGGTACTTTCCAAAAGGAAAGTTCTAACCTTGTCACGACCATTTTGCACTGAACGCTTAATATTGGGAGGCCAGAGTTTTTTTGTAAACGATCCTTTTGTATGGCCACTAGCCAATCAACCGTAGATTATATTGTGGATCAGCTGGCCCCGCTGGGTGTTGTGGCCAGAAAAATGTTTGGTGAATATGCCCTCTACGTTGAGGGGAAGGTCGTGGCGCTAGTCTGCAACGATATTTTGTATGTAAAAATTACGGAGCCCGGAAAAATGTTTGTGGGGAAAGAGTACCTGGAAGGATTCCCGTATCCAGGAGCTAAGGCAGCCATCCGCGTTGCCCCGGAGCAACTGGAAGACGACGAATGGTTGAGTGAACTTATACAGATTACGGCCGAAAATCTGCCTCTTCCTAAGCAAAAAGGTGCTTTAAAAAATAAAGCTTCTAAAAAATGAGCTCAATCACCCCCGAAGAAATCGCCGATGATTTGCCGCATACCCTGCCGGCTGATTTGCGCCGAGCGCTCGCCGCCACCCCGGTGGCGCAGAGTGTTTGGAAAGAAATTTCGTCGCTGGCGCGTAATGAATGGATTTGTTGGGTTACTTCTGGTAAAAAAGTAGAGACACGAAATATTCGTATCGAGAAAGCACTCTCGAAACTTAAAGGTGGAATGCGCCGGCCCTGCTGCTGGCCTGGGTGCCAACACCGTTTTTTGTAGTGGTTTGTTTTAGTAAATGGTGGAACGAAATTGACGGAGAATATTTGCGCGGTATGCATGAAATTTTATTGTATTATACATACACGGCCATTGCCGACCCCGAGGAACTCTGCCGGGCGCAACGGGTGCTTTGTGAACGCCTTGGCCTGAAGGGACGGATTATTATCGCGCCCGAAGGGATAAACGGCACGGTAGAAGGGCTGGTTGAAAGTACTGCCCAGTATATTGCAGAAACGACCAGTGAACCGCGGTTCGCGGATATGAGTTTTAAGCGCAGTATTGGCACGGGCAGCGCGTTTGCTAAATTATTTGTCCGGGCGCGGAGTGAAATTGTCAGCGCGCATTTGGGGGCGGCCGATGTAAACCCGGCGCAAATCACGGGCAAGTATCTGCAGCCCGAACAATTGCGCGAATGGATACGGAGCGGTAAAGAGTTTTACATCGTGGATATGCGTAACGACTACGAACACGCGGTGGGATTTTTTAAAAATTCTATTTTGCCGTCGCTGAAGCATTTCCGCGATTTGCCCAGCATTTTGCCCCGGCTGGCGCATTTAAAAAATAAGACCGTGGTAACGGTGTGCACGGGCGGGGTGCGCTGCGAAAAGGCCTCGGGATTTTTGCTCACGCAGGGCTTTGCGGATGTGTATCAGTTACACAACGGCATTGTGTCGTATATGGAAAAATATCCTGCCGAAGATTTTTTGGGCAAATTGTATGTGTTCGATGGCCGGGTGACGATGGGGTTTGGCCGCCCGGAACAAAATCAGGTGGTGGTGGGGCGCTGCGCGCAGTGCGCGGAGCCTAACGAGCAGTTTGTGAATTGCGCGGAGCCCAGCTGTCACGCGCATTTTATTTGTTGCGCCGCTTGCGTCAGCGCCAAAGGCGAAGCGTTTTGTTCGTGGCGCTGCCAGCTTATTCACAAAGCGCGGTCTATGGTTGAGTGGCTGCGGTTGGCGGCCCGGCACGCAAAAGTAGCTGTAAAATAGAGTTCGTTTAAAAAAATATTCCCCCACAAATAAGTGGCGGGATATTTTTTTCTTCCTTCTTTTTCTAAATAGCTTTTGCCAAACTGTTTAGAAAGAGGTTGAAGGAGGAAAGTGGTTTTTAGTGGTCACGGCGCTGGCGAACGCGAGGCGGCTAGCGCTTTTTTTTGCGCTGCCGCTCGGGTTTATTTATACTCATCGAGTACTGACTCCTCGGGAAAAGGGCGTCGGGGTAAGCGGTGGGCGATAGTATAGCGGTTTTTTGCTCATTGTCAATAAATATATGTTTAAAATAAAAAAGCGTCTCCTTGCATGGTTGGAGACGCTTTGCGGGGTTTGTTTATTAGATTTTTTTATCTGTTCGGGTAGCGGCGATGTAGATAACGTACAACCACGAGAGGATGCCGTGCCCAATAGCCAGCAGGATTGACTGGTTTTTTGACCAGGATAAGACCACGGCCAATACGGTGCCAAGCGTGGCGCCACCCTGAACAACATAGTGCGGGTTCCACATAGGGGTATTTTTAAACTGAATATACGTTAGTATACGCCGCCCAACTTGTTTTTAACAATACCAGCGAGGGTGTTGGTTATACTACCGGTGCGCCATATGGACAGGGCGGAGGTTTTTGTGTTAAACTCTAGCTGTTTTGCACTATATATGGAGAGGTGGCTGAGTTGGTTGAAGGCACCGGTCTCGAAAACCGGCATACTCGAAAGAGTATCGAGGGTTCGAATCCCTCCTTCTCCGCGTACAAAAACACGCTCTGGTAGCAGAGTGTGTTTTTGTATATGATAGGTTGGATTCGAACGGAAGATGGTAAGAAACGAAGTTTCTTACTTGCCGCGGAAAGCCCACGAAAACCTGAAGGTTTTTGTGAAGTGACCGCAGGGAGCGCGTTCGAGTAGGTCGCTCAAAGCGACCGTCCACCCTCTCCGCCAGATTACCAAGTTTGAACTTTGGTACAATGAATTACCCATGTTTGAAACATCATTCAAAAAAATAGATCAGATACTTCATACCGACTCCGGGTCGGCGACTGAGCTCGATTATGTTGAGCAGACATCATGGATACTCTTTTTGAAGTATCTGGACGATTTGGATGAGACAAAGAAGGCAGAAGCAGCTTTGGCTGGCAAAAAATACAATTACATACTTCAGGGGCAGTATCGATGGGACACGTGGGCGGCACCAAAGACGAATGACGGAAAGATTGACCACCAGAAGGCGCCTGATGGTGATGACCTGAATGACTTTGTGAATGGCAAACTTTTCCCGTATCTCAAGAAGTTTCGGTCTGAAGAGCCAAACACCATAGAATATAAAATTGGTGAGATATTCCATGAGCTAAAAAATAAGATCACGAGTGGGTACAAACTGCGTGAGATTTTGAATATCGTTGATGGTCTACACTTCCAGCGCTATGAAGAGAAACATGAGCTCTCCCACCTCTACGAAGACAAGATCAAGAACATGGGCAATGCCGGCAGGAATGGCGGAGAGTACTACACCCCAAGACCGCTCATCAAAACTATTGTCAAAGTAGTCGCCCCAACACTGGGAGAAACAATTTATGACGGAGCGTGTGGATCAGCTGGCTTCTTGGCTGAATCATTTAATTACTTGACCGAGAATCAAGCTAAGCTCTCATCTGCACAGATGGTGACACTCCAGAACAAGACGTTCTATGGCAAGGAAATAAAATCTCTTGCCTACATCATTGGCGTCATGAACATGATCTTGCACGGCGTAGAAGCGCCGAACATCCGGCACATGGACACGCTGGCACAGAACATAAATGATATTCAGGAGAAAGATCGCTATAACGTAATTCTGGCAAACCCGCCATTTGGAGCCGGCATTGGACGAGAGATTCAGCAAAACTTTCCTATCAAGACTGGTGAGACCGCATTTCTTTTCCTCCAACACTTCATAAAGATACTCAAGGCCGGTGGTCGTGCCGGTGTCATCATCAAGAATACGTTCCTTTCAAATACAGATAATGCTTCTATGAGTTTGCGTAAGCTTCTTCTGGAGAACTGTAATTTGTACACAGTGCTTGATCTGCCGGGGGGTGTATTTGCTGGTGCAGGAGTAAAAACGGTTGTGCTATTTTTTGAGAAACCTGCCCGAACGACTGAAGCCGTTCAGTCGGGCGGGGGTAAAGCAACAAAGAAGGTGTGGTACTATCAGCTCAATCTTGGTCGTAATCTTGGCAAGGGTAATCCTTTGAATGAAGCGGACTTGGCAGAGTTTGTGAAATTACAGAAAACAAAAGCTGACAGCGAAAATTCATGGAGTGTCGATGTGTCTGGTGTAGACCAGGAAACTTTTGATTTGTCGGTAAAGAATCCTAACAAGAAGGACGAGGCTGTATTGCGCGAGCCAAAAGAAATTATTGCTGAGATGCAGAAGCTTGATACTGAAATCAAGAGCAGTGTGATGGGTATTCAAAAATTATTATGAAGATAATTAAAAAAATTGAAATAAAACACTTCCGCTCTATTTTTGATCAACCCATAGAGGAGTTAAATCATATTGTGATATTTGGTGGCCAAAATGATAGCGGCAAATCAAATGTTCTAAGAGCTTTGAATCTGTTCTTCAATGGACAGACATCATTTCTTGAAGGATTTAACTTTTTTGATGACTTCTCAATGTCGTCGAAAGTAAAGGCTCGCGAGAGTAAAAAGGGAAGACAATTTATATCCATCAAGATTTATTTTGACGCAGACGAGATTAAGGGGAATAAGAACGAGCTTGTAAATCTCGTCAAGAAAAATGGTGATTTATGGGTTGAGCGCAAGTGGTGGGCTTATGCCGAAACTTATGAACAAAGCGAATCTGATTATATAGGGACAGCCTCACAAGGAATAAAAAGGTCTTTTTCTGTTTTTCTAAAATCGATCAAATTTGTTTATATTCCAGCTTTTAAGAGTTCAGAGGTTTTTTCATATATTTTGAAATTATCAGCTAGAAACAAAGGGTTGTTTTTAAGTACTACTGCGAAGGGTGAGCTCGATACCAATATTGATAAAACCACAAAAGACTTTTCTAAAGATTTTCAGGATATTACTGGAGTGAATACACCTGTTACTCTACCTATTTCTCTGGAATCTTTTTGGTCAAGTCTTGAGGTCAACAGTCAGTTTGAGGATACTCCCGAGAAAATTACTCGTGGCAGTAAGGACGACTATAAGATTAAATTTACTTCTCGTGGCGAGGGTATAAAAAGTCTTTTTGTGCCAGTAGTTTTGGGTTGGTTGGCAAAGAAAGCAAAAGATGACCATTGGGTTTGGGGGATCGATGAACCAGAGAACGCGCTGGAAGCATTAAGAGCGGACAATTTATTTGTAAAATTTATTGAATATTCTAAGGATGCGCAAATCTTTCTTTCTACTCATTCACCGTCTTTTATATTTCCTCAAAATAACCTAGAGACTTGCTCAATTTTTATTTCAAACCAAGATAAACCAGGGAACACAGTTCTTAAAAAGATAAGCGAATCGATCCATCTTGAAAAGGTATTTGGCTATAACTACGGTTCATTTCTTGAGGTTCAGAAAAACTATTCATCAAGTATAAAAAAACTAGACGAGCAAGCATTGGAATTAGAAGCTCTAAAAAAATTGGGGAATGCTCCAATTGTGTTCGTCGAAGGCAAAACGGATAAGAAGATTTTAGAAAAAGCTTGGGAGCTACTTTTCCCAAATAAAAATAATCCTTACATTATAAAAGAAAAAAATAATGCACAGAGAGTATCTTATGCTCTTGAAAATGCAGAGATTTTTGGAAAAAAGTTAGTTTTCGGGTTATTTGATTTCGATAGAGAGGGTTATCAAAAATGGAATGGTCTGGAGAGTCATTCATATACAGAATCATTAAATACAGCAGAAAAGTGTTTAACTCGTAAAAAAAGGAGGGCTAATTTTTTCGCATTATTATTACCGTTACCAAATAACGTAAAGATAAAAGAGCAAGTAATCAATCCAACGACTGGTAGCCATTTTGGTGATAAATCAAAACTAGAGATAGAACATCTTTTTTATGGAGTTGCAGGTCTTGAATCTCATTTCGAAGAAAAAAGTACCCCTGGACGTGGAAGTGAAATATGTCTAAAAGGCAAAACCGATCAGTTAATAGACGCAGCGGTAAAAATTGGGTCAGTTGCTTTTGAAAATTTTAAACCAATATTTAAAACCCTAGAAGACCTTTGTGCTGTTAAGAGTAATGGCAAGGTATGAAAATAATGAAAACCGCATGGCAAACAAAAAAACTAGGCGATGTCTGCATGATAAAGCCACCAAAAAGTTTAGCTCGAGAAAAACTTAGTGATGATGAGCTTGTTTCATTCGTACCAATGGAAGACTTGGGCATCTTAGAAAAGAGATTTATCGCAACAAAAGAGAGGAAACTGAAAGATGTATCTGGAAGTTACACCTACTTCTCCGATGGTGACGTCTTAATGGCAAAAATAACGCCATGCTTTGAAAATGGGAAATTGGGCATTGCTCGAGACTTAAGAAATAAAATTGGTTTTGGTTCGAGTGAGTTCGTAGTTTTTAGACCGACAGATGATCTAGACTCCGATTATTTATTTTATTTTCTCTCGACAGACTCTTTTAGAGAAAGTGGGGGTAACGTAATGTCTGGTGCTGTGGGTCACAAGAGGGTACCAAAAGAATTTATTGAAAATTATGAGATTCCCGTTCCGCCATTAACGGAGCAAAGACGTTTGGTGAAAGTAGTGGATGAAGTTTTTGAAAAAGTGACGAAAGCGAAGAAGAATGCTGAAAAGAATTTACAAAACTCAAAAGAGCTTTTTGAGTCGTATTTACAGAGTATTTTTGCGAATCCTGGAAAAGATTGGGAGGAATGCTTACTGAACGATCACGTTAGGTTTATTGATTATAGGGGCAGAACTCCGAAGAAAACCCAAGGCGGATTGCGTCTAATCACAGCAAAAAATATCAAAATGGGTTTCTTGCAACGCGAACCGGAAGAGTTTATTGATCCTAAAGACTATGAGGGTTGGATGACTCGGGGAATTCCTTTGAAAGGCGATGTTCTTTTTACTACCGAAGCTCCTTTGGCAATGGTTGCCCAATTGGACACTGACGAAAAAGTTGCGTTTGCTCAACGCACAATCATTTTCCAGCCAGACCCAAAAAAGATCGAACAGACATTTTTGAAGTACCTGCTTCTATCAAGCCCTTTTCAGAAAAAGATTCACGATAAAGGTACGGGGGCGACTGTTAAAGGGATTAAAGCCCGCCTACTAAAAAAGATACCTATTTATTTTCCGTCTTTAGTTGAACAAAAAGCAATAGTCAAAAAACTTAATGCGCTCTCAATAGAGACAAAAAAGCTGGAGAAAATATACGAGCAGAAACTTGCCGATCTGGAAGAGCTTAAGAAGTCGGTGCTGAAGAAGGCTTTTAGTGGGGAGCTGTAAGTTTGTATACATGATTTGACAAGATGTATACAAACTGGCTATTTTGTATACATTGTCTATAGTTAGCTAAAAAATATTAGAATTGAGCGCTATTATCTTGTATAGACGAGGGTAAAAATTGATGCATTCTGTACTTCTTGGCCGTGATATGTCCAACGGTTGGACAGGTGGTTGACAATATGTACAAATTTTGATATAATTTGGACATATGATATTTGACCCTAAAAAGCCCCACAATCAGCTGCCTTTGCTGCCTCCCAATATAAATTTGGACGATATTGCGATACTTAAAAAAGTTAACTCTGCTAATATCGCTCTAAGTAAATTAGAGGGCAGCTCTATTGCCATACCAAATCGCGAGTTGCTTATAGAGCCGCTATCGGTAAGAGAAGCTGTGGCCAGTTCTGGTATTGAAAATATAAATACTACTGTAGCCGAGATTTTTCAGGCCGAATTATTTAAGGGCAAAGCGACTTCCAAGGCACAAAAAGAAACTCTACACTACAAAGATGCTTTACTGGTTGGTTACAAGCTTATTCAAAAGCAAGGATTTTTGCATACTAATTCCTTTTTAGAGATTCAAAAAATTTTAGAATCCAACAAAGGCGGTATCCGTAAATTGCCCGGCACGGTTATAAGTAATATTGCTTCGGGGCAAGTACTTTATACGCCGCCCGATGGCGAAGAAAACATACGCCGGTTGTTACAAAATTATGAAAGTTATTTTAATAATTTTAACGATGATGTTGACCCGCTTGTTAAGTTAGCAATTTTGCACTATCAATTTGAGGCGATTCATCCTTTTTATGATGGCAATGGCAGAACTGGCCGTATCTTAATGGTATTACACCTTATTTTAGCCAAACGAATTGAATTGCCGATCTTATTTATCAGCGGATTTATTAATGACCATCGATCCGATTATTATCGTTTGCTTGGCAGTGTTACTAAAGAAGGCGCATGGAAAGATTGGATATTATTTATTTTAAACGCGGTAGAAACACAAGCCACGGAAACAGCAGAAGTAGTAACGGCTATAAAAAATATGCATAAATCATATAAAAAT
>JAHFHZ010000035.1 GCA_023246715.1 Candidatus Magasanikiibacteriota bacterium
CCTGACCATGAAGCGTGAAATTGATCGACGATTACAAGTGGTATTCTCTTTACAAAAACACTGTGGAACACCGAAGTTAGAAAAGTGATTTGGGTAACGTTTTATTTGTATCTACTGCGGCCGGATAGCTTGTGGACGGCGGAGCGGCTGTGTTATAGTAGGCGCACTTTTATCCTTTATTTCCTTGCCGCTATGGTTAAAAGCATGCATATGGAATACGCTGATATTGTTATTTTAGGAGCCGGGATCGGGGGGTACGAAACGTTCCGCACTCTGGCGCGGCTTTTAAAAAAGCACCGCCTACCGCAGCGTATTTTGGTCATTGACCGCAACAATTATTTTACTTTTACCCCCATGCTGCATGAAGCGGCCACGGGCTCGATTGAACCGGGGCATGCGGCTATTGCTTTGCGGGAATTATTATATGGAACGCCTCATTCGTTTTTAAAGGCCACAGTCGCGCACATTGATCCACCCACCAAAACCATTCAAACCGATCAGGGCACGGTGCGCTATGGTTACGCCGTTTTGGCCCTGGGGAGCGGAGTGAATTATTTTGGTCTGGCGGATGCCGCCAGCAAGGCTGAAAACGTGCGTACCCTGCGAGGGGCGCTTCGGCTGCGACGAAAATTAATGGGCTTGCTGGAAGGTTGCCAAACAGAAATCACCGTCACGATCGTTGGAGGCGGGTTTACCGGCGTGGAGGTAGCCGGACAATTTTCGTATCTGGCGGCGCATGATTTAAAAAAATTATACCCGGATAAAAAAATCCTGGTCCGTTTGATTGATCCGTCGGGCATATTATCTATGGCTCCGCCGCAGGTGCCAGCTATCATTCAACGCCGGTTGGAGAACGCCGGAGTGCATTTTGAGATTGGTTCGCGGGTGCAGGGACTTGAAAATGGCAGACTGATACTAGCGAACGGAAAAACCTTTACTACCGACCTGACCATTTGGTGCGCGGGAGTGCAGAATTATGCTGACAGCTTTTTATCCGCTGATTTTCAAGAAAAAGGTAAGATACCAGTGAACGAATTTTTACAGCATGTTCGCGCCAACGAATTATACGCGGTTGGCGATATTGCGGCGGCATGCGACAGCACCACCAAAAAACCTTGCCCACCACTTGGCGAAGCGGCGCACCGCCAAGGCGCCTACGTGGCCACGCATTTAGCGGCCGCGCTCCGAGGCAAAGCTGCCCGGGTAAAACCCTTCCGCTTTAAATCATGGGGAATGATGGTGCCGGTCGGCGAAGGGTACGGGGTGGTAGTGGCTGGCCCGCTGGTATTCACGGGCTTTATCGCCTGGTTTATTCGCCGCACGGTATATATTTTCTTTATGCCGGGAGCCTTGCGTAAAATAAAAATTATGTTTGACTGGGCCTTGCATAGCTTTGGATTCCGCTATATAATCGAGCTCGAAGATCAGGATGCCGATGAGGGGCCGGGCATTTGCCCCACTCCCTAAAATTACTCATTTATTTTTGCCCCGTTTCCCTAACGGCGGCAAAAAATTAATCGTGTTTGGTATGATGTGTTCGCACGTCTCGAAATGTTGCCCAAAATTGGCCCAGTGGGGTTTGTTGGCTCTGCGCCTGGCTGTTGGCTTTATCTTTATTTACCAGGGTTACGGTAAACTGATGACGAATCACACCATGGCGGTGGGCATGTTCGGCGGCCTTGGGTTTCCGGCTCCGGAATTCTGGGCCTACTTTGTTGGTTTGGCCGAACTTGTCGGCGGTCTCATGATTGCTCTTGGAATCTTTACCCGCGTGGCAGCCACTTGGCTCGCGGTGATTTTGATCGTGGCAATTTTGACCGTGCATCGTGGTGGCCCGGTTGCTGGCTATTTTTTCCCCTTGTCGCTGCTTGGCGCTATGTTGGCCTTGGCCGGGGTGGGCGCGGGCGACTTACGCTTAGTGCGCGCGGAGTGCCTTTGTGGCCGCTGCCGCATGGCTGGAAAAGAAATGGATAACTGCTGCGGCAAAAAAGAAATGTCCGGTGGTTCTTGTTGTGGAGCTGGGGAGATGATGAAAAAGGAAGACATGATGAAAAAATAATTTTGGTACTATTAAAAACCGGGCTATCAGCCCGGTTTTTTTGTTTTTAAATTTAATTTAAAATTATTATTTAATTTTCTCTCACCACCCTTGCGAACCCATGGATTAAGGAATTGATTTCCAAATAATTTCAAGTAGCTCCTGGTGCAGGAGCTACTTTAATTTTTAAAGATGGGGACATGGTAGAGGTAGATGCGAACCGCGGGATAGTACGCTTTCTTAACTGACTTGTTGTGGTTGGATGCCTTGCCCACCAGAAACAATGCTGTTATACTCAATTTAGTCTGACTCATATTATATGAATGAAGATTTGGTAATAAAAAAATTAATTACTCTTGAGGAGGATGTGGCTGTAATTAAAGAAAAGGCGGCAAAATTAGATATGTTTGATACCCTCCTGACCGGCCAAGATAAAATGATTAAGATTTTAGATCGTTTAGACCAAGAACGTATTTTTACTAACGAAAAAATTAACCAACTGGAAGCCGACATACAGCGGATTAAGTTGCAGCTCAATATGGCTTGAATGTTTGCTGTTCGCCCAATACACTAAAATTTTCCGTGACAGGAAAGTTTTTTTATTTTGGAGATTAATTCATATCCCAGAGCATTTCAAATACCGAGCGAAATACATCTACCATTGCTGGCACGGCAATCACCACGGCCAGGCTGGAGAGCGCGGGGCTCACCACCAAGACCTTGTCTTTATAAATATCAATCGTACTTTTAAAGCTATATTTTTTAGGCAGAAATTTTACGGTGCGCCTGAGCCGAGCATCCGTTGGGCTGTGGCCGCGGGAATCGGCAGTGAGTAAGAGGCGTGTTTTGATTTTGTTTTTGGCACGGTTTTTACGGTACTGAATAAAAAAATCCGGATCTAACTCTTCCCAGGCGCGCGAGCTGCCGATAATGAAATAACTTTTATTTTTATATTCGGCTAAAATTTCGGTGTAAAACTTTTTGAGTTCCGACAGAGTTTCGATAAAACGCAAGCCCGTGGTTTGGAATTGTTTTTTTTCAAAATTTTCCAGTATCGAAATTACACTTTCAAAATTTTTGAGCTTATTTCCATAAAACCGCGCCACGCGTTCTGGCTTGTCGGCGTAATAATACTGGCGGTTTTTATGAAAATACATGGTTACAAAACCTTTTTTGGTCAGATTTTTAAGAATAGGGTAAACTGTGGTGCGTTTTTGACCGGTTGCGGCAGCGAGCGCACTGGCACGACCGCCGCCGAGCTTAAGGAGCGCCAAATAGAGTGAGGCTTCTTCGGGGGAGAGGCCGAGGTCACGCAGCGCAATTGAAGGGTTCATAACGATACTCGTGAAAATTTATTATGTTGTCTAAATTTTATGACACTTTTTTTAGTGTGTCAAATTTTCTTTTCTTGTAGCTAAAATAATTTATTTTTTAGTTATGTATCTTTGACGATTCTGGCCAAGGCACCTATCCTTGCACTGGGAGGTGCTCTTTGAGAAAGACTCGTCGTTTAGGGGCTAGCCAGATCGCCTACTGCCCGCTCTGGATAAAAATTTATCTGGTGGCACTAATACTCCTCGCGTTATTGGGCTTCTGGCTGCGGCACGCGAAGCGGTCGGAAGTTCATGGTGTGCACTACCACGAACGAGACGGTACGCGGGTGCCATGCGACCCGTGCGCGCATCATCCGCTCGAACAAAGGAGAGAACCATGAATTGCAGCAATTTCCGAAATTTGTGCCGTACCCCAGGATGGGGAAAGGCTCCCCAAATAAGGCATCATCTGGAGCGCTGCGCCGATTGTCGCCGTTGGCGCAGAAGAATAGAGCGGATAAATACCATAGCTGAATTCGGAGAATTCTCGTTCGGAGATAACTGGCCGGCACGAGCGACGAGTAACCGCAAAATTTACTGCCTATTGCACCTGCAGGAAAGTTGCCGCCTACTCATTGATTTACAAAGCGGCGATCCGCAGGAGTGGAGTGGCTTCTTCTACACCAAAGCGTGGCTCCAGGAGAAGGCGCTGCAAAACATCCAATTGTGTCTACAACGCCTCAAGAAACTGGGAATAAAGATGTTGGGCTTCAATAGCCTGAAGGTGAGGGAGCCATGACCTGCCAAGAATACCTTGGGGAGTGGGAAAAAAAGGGGACAGTTGGCCGAGCAATGTAAAAAGCCATACAGCAACATGAGTGGAGTTGCCCGGCCTGCAGCCTACAGCGAGAACGGGCCCTGAGGTTGCTTGCGCTCTGGGAGCGCGCCTACTGCCGACGGCTTGCGCTTGGCGATATCCAATGCTCGCTTAGTCGTCTACGCTTGCTTAGCGCCAAGATACCGCTGGCCAATCCGCGCGCATAAAAACCGCTCTTTCTTCCTTGTCCGCCGGCATCACTGCTGGCGGATCCTTGTTTTATTTGACCGGCTCGACAATTCCACCCAACCTGTTAAGATTAAAAAATAGTTTTTAGATTCAAGATATGCAAGCTCACTATCCTATTTATTGTGCTGGAGAATTCATCCGCTCCAACAAGCCATTGCCAGTAATTTTTCCGTTTAACGGCCAAGTAATAGCGGAAACCTACCTTGCAGACCACGCGATGCTGGAGCGGGCGATCCAGGCGGGGCAAACGGCTCAGGCTGAACTGAAAAAACTACCTACCCATCGCCGGGCTGACGCGCTCCTGACCATTGCCGAAGGAATCCAGCAGCGCCGGGCGGAATTTGCCGAAGCGTTAATGCTCGAAACAGGCAAACCATTGTCGTATGCCCGGGCCGAAGTTGACCGGGCGATACTTACCTTCACCGATGGTGCCGAAGAAGCCAAGCGAATTAACGGGGAATGGCTGGCGTTGGATCGTTTTGCCGCCGGTGAAAACCACGAAGCAATTGTCCGCCGGTTTCCAATCGGCCTGGTGGCCGCTATTGCGCCGTTTAACTTTCCGCTCAATTTAGTAGCTCACAAACTAGCTCCGGCTTTGGCGGCCGGGTGCCCGATTATTCTTAAACCAGCCAGTAAAACACCGCTGTCGGCACTACTGCTGGCCGAATTGATCGATCAAACAAACCTGCCCAAGGGCGCAGTATCGGTTCTGCCGATGGATCGAGCCACCGGGGATTTGTTGGTGACTGATGAACGGTTTAAACTACTCACTTTTACCGGCTCACCAAGCGTTGGTTGGGATATGAAAACGCGGGCCGGAAAAAAGAAAGTTGTGTTGGAACTCGGCGGCAATGCCGCCGCGATTGTTACCGAGTCGGCCGAGTTAGAAAAAATTATTCCTAAATTGGTAGTTGGCGCTTTTGGCCAAAGCGGGCAAAGCTGCGTTCATACCCAGCGAATCTACGTACACCGTTCGCACTTTGTGGCTTTCACCCAGGCGTTCGTGGCGGCGACAAAGCAATTGGCCTATGGTGATCCGCGCGACGATGGAACGCAATTTGCCAGCATGATTGACGGCGCCAACGCGGAGCGTATCAACAGCTGGGTGGTAGCGGCCACCACCGAAGGCGCGCATGTTCTGTCGGGTGGTGAGCGAATCGGCGAAACGGGATTCCAACCAACGGTGTTGACCAACACCAGCGCCGAAATGAAAGTGTGCAGCGAAGAAGCTTTTGCACCGGTGGTGATTGTGGAACCGTACGACCGGTTTGCCGAGGCGTTGGATTTGGTCAACGATTCCGCGTTTGGTCTGCAGGCGGCGATTTTTACTGATTCACTGACCGAAACACAATTAGCGTATGAACGGCTAGAGGTGGGCGGGGTCATTATAAACGACGTGCCCAACTTCCGTGCCGATCATATGCCATATGGCGGCGTGAAAGATTCCGGCCTGGGGCGCGAAGGCGTGCGTTACGCGATTGAGGATATGACGGAGTTGAAGACGCTGGTGGTGAATCGCTCAATTTAATTTCTAATTGAAAAGACCTTGTCAAAAGCAACTAGTGTCATTCCCGCGAAAGCGGGAATCCACACTGTACGCCACGACTAGATTCCCGCTTTCGCGGGAATGACAATTTGGAAATGACCTTGAAGTATATTTTTTAAATTCTTTTTATGAATGCGTCTGATGTTTTTATCAAAATTTTGGAAGAACAGGGGATAGAGTATTGCTTTGGGTTGCCGGGCGAAGAGAATTTGGATTTTTTGGAATCGCTCCGGAAATCAAAAATTAAACTCATTGTTACCCGCCACGAACAAGCGGCGGCGTTTATGGCCGCCACCTATGGCCGGCTTACCGGCAAGCCGGGATTATGCCTGGCAACGCTTGGCCCCGGGGCCTTGAACCTGGTGAATGGGGTAGCCTACGCGCAACTGGGTGGAATGCCGCTAATTGCGATTACCGGGCAAAAAGGATTACTGCATAACTGGCAGGGCCAATTTCAAATTGTGGACGTGGTGGGGGTGATGAAGCCAATCACCAAATGGGCGGCGAGTGTGGCCACGCCACGCGCGATGGTGCGCGCCGCCTACCAGGCTATTCAACTGGCGCGCGAAGAACGCCCGGGCGCGGTGCATGTTGAGATCCCCGAAGATATTGCCAAGTTAGAATTTGACTCAGCACTTTCACAGCACCGGCCGCAAAGCCCGCGGCGCAGCGTGGCCGATGAAAAAGCCCTGGATCAGGCCGCGGAACTCATCAAAGGCGCCAAACACCCGGTGATTATCGTGTCGAGCGGCGGAAACCGCAAATTGGTTACCAAGCAACTTAAAAACCTGGTTGATACGACCGGAATTTTTTGTATTGGCACGCAGCTGGGCAAGGGAGTGTTGCCAGACGATGATGCGCATTCATTATTTTCGGTCGGCATGCATAAACGAGATTACGTGAACTGCGCCATTGATTATGCGGATTTAATTATCACCGTTGGCTACCACGTGAACGAACATCCGCCCTCGGTTTGGAATCCGGAAAAATCAAAACGAATTTTGCATATTAATTTTAACGCCGCGGAAGCGGATGAATTCTACACCCCGGAATATCAGGTGGTGGGGGATATTTCACATTCCTTGTGGGCGTTGGCGGAGAGGTTGCGGGGCACCAATTTTGAAGCAGATTATTTTACAAAATTGCGTGACACGCTGAAAACTAAATACCAGGAAAAAATATCCCGCGAGTCTTTTCCGCTTATTCCGCAACGCATTGTGCACGACGTGCGCGAGGTGATGGGGCGCGACGATATCGTGACGCTGGATAACGGCATTTATAAGCTATGGTTTGCCCGACAATACCAGACGTTCGCGCCCAATACCCTGCTACTTGATAACACGCTGGCTACCATGGGGGCCGGGCTGCCAAGCGCGATGGCCGCTAAATTGATTTATCCAAATAAAAAAGTGCTTGCCGTCTGCGGGGACGGCGGGTTTATGATGAATTCCCAAGAACTGATTACCTGCGTGAAAGAAAATATTTCCGTGGTAACATTAATTTTGAATGATAATGCCTACGGCTTTATTGAATGGAAACAAAAAAATATGCAGCTGCCAGCATTTGGCATGAAGCTCACGAATCCGGATTTTGTAAAATACGCCGAAAGTTACGACGCGCTTGGCCTGCGCGTTGAATCGGCAGCGGATTTGAAAACCAAACTGCAAACCGCGTTCACCAGCGGCCGACCAGCCGTGGTGGAATGCCCGATTGATTACGCGGAAAATTTTACAGTGCTCACGGAAGAGCTGGCTGGTTTATCTTGTGAATTTTAATAGCCTTGCTTTCTTAAGCCTTCGGTCTCTAAACGTGCGCAATAAAAACATCCTGAGCAGATTTTTAGCGTTGAGCAATACTGAAAATCAGTGCTACACCCGCCTCACACCCCCGCCCCTTGATTATAAATCGAGACCCGAAGCGCGCAGCGCGGCGTATTCTGGACAGAGTCGTTCAACCGGCATACGATCCGCTTGCCGCACCTCGGCGACAGCGACATCCTCGTACGGCACGCCAACGGGTGCATCCTCGAGACCGTTGAGGCCTATGCCGCGCGCCCCCGGGCCGAGCTCTTTCGGTAGCTAGCCTACCCCTCCCTCTCGGGCTTTCCCACTCCCGCGAGTATCTATTGAGTGAACCGCTTGCGATTCACTGAAGGAAAAAACCAGCTACAGAAGCTGGTTTTTTGTTTTAGACAGCGAACTTAGAATCATTGACAAAGCCCCTGTGCTTATGCTAAAAGACGAGCACGCCGTCTGGCGTATGGTCCTACAGAAACAAGTGGAGGAATGGACCCATGACACGTAGCAGCCCTTTCAAGCTTTTTCTGCTTGGCACCGCCCTGTTGGCGGCCTGTGCCACCGGCAGGATGTCCCTGGTGGCAGACGGTGTCTGGCACCAGGATGGCGTCACGGTCCAGGTGCGGGATGCCGCCGGGAGCATCAACAACAATCCCTGGACAGGCGCGAACCGATTGACGGTGAGCTATCGGCCGGGCGCGACCGGCTACACCGTCCTCAGCTACCGCCAAATAGGGCCGGGCGACTCAGTGGAGCGTCTCAGCACCGTCACTTGCCCGCGCGGGCTGGTGATCCTGGTGGGCGACTTCCCTCCGCCCGGGAACCCCTCCCTCACTACCTCTGAATTACGAAACTCATTGCAGCGTGGGGTTGACAGCAACACGATCGTCAGCACGATCAGCTTCCCCACGGCGCCGAGCCATGGCTTCGTCTACCAGATCGACGAGGCGGCCTGCCCGCCCCCGCCGGCGGCCCCGAAGATGCCCGGTGAGGATGATTTCAGGGAAAATTACTAGCAGCGACAGACCCGACTGCCGCAGCCTCCCCTTGACCCGCACCTGCGCCCTACTCGCGCTCACTAATCAGTACCGCGAGACCTTCTCTGACAGCTCTGAATTACGAAACTCCCTTTTTACTCTAAAATTTGCTACAATAACAAAGACACCGCGTTAGCGGTGTCTTTGTTATGTGTCACTGTTGTAGCCATGACTACCCACTGTCCGGTATT
>JAHFHZ010000010.1 GCA_023246715.1 Candidatus Magasanikiibacteriota bacterium
ATTGAGATCCGTTTCTGGTTTAAAGGGCAGTGTGTTGGTGAACAGAAAGTTAAAATGTCTGATTTACCCGGTGTTCGGTTTTAACTTTTAAAGTGTTCGCTTTTATCTTTTTGGTAACATAACTAAACATCCCCTAGCGACAGCGGTATTCTCAATTGGCATTTTTCCTGATATACTCCCCATAATAGTCACTTTACTAATACGTTACCCAACGTCTATGAAAAAAATTATCATCGTCGAAGACGAAACAGTCTTGCAAAAAGCCATGAGCATTGAACTCCTGAGCGCTGGTTATCAGGCGCTGACCGCGAGTAATGGCGAGGCCGGGCTCGAACTCATCAAACAAGAAAAACCGGACTTGGTGCTCCTGGACCTCATGCTGCCTAAACTTAACGGTTTTGAGGTACTCGCTAAATTAAAAGCTGATGAAGGCACTAAAAATATTCCCGTCGTCATTCTTTCTAACCTGGGGCAAGACGAAGATAAGAAAAAAGGCTTGGCACTCGGAGCTGTGGACTATTACATCAAAGCTTCCACTGATTTAAGCGAAATTACCAAAAAAGTTGAAGCGTTGATTGGAAAATAAAACGGTGTCATTGCGAGCCGAGGTACGAGGCGTGGCAATCCCCTCGATTTAAGTGCTCAGTTTTATAACCACCGCTATAAACAGGGGGATTGGCCTAGTGTGGCATCGCGAGACCACGTCGTCGCTTGGGCTCCTCCTCGCAATGACAAACAATGTTTACAAATTAAAAATTCAAAATTATGTCTACTATTCGAGGGAAGTGGACCACGCTCATTCTTCACACGACCAGCTACATCCATGCGGAAAAAGAAAAATTACTGACTGCCCAGGCTTTTTCGGCTTTTGGCATTGTCATCGCCATCATTGCGGCGGAACTCTGGCTAGCGCTCATCTCATTGCCGCTGTATCTGGTCACCGCGCCGGTTGGGGGCTCAGCCCAGGAAACCGGACGTTTCCGACAGCGACGGATTATTACGCTGTCGATTGCGATTGTTATTTTTTTGATCTGGCTTATTAAACTACTCTTCATACTGGTATTATTGTTCTCCAGCCCGAAAAACCGATTTTCGATTACGCCGACGAACACGGCAGATAGGGCTGGTACTATTCTCACGACTGAGATTGCCCTATCTCCCACTGATCCGAAGCTCGCTCCGCCGCAGATACAAACTCTGGAGCAAGAATTTCCCCGGCGCATAGTCGTCAGCGGCACCGGACGCCCGAATAGTACGATCGCCCTGTACTTTTCCCACCAAGGTGGCGGGGCTAGCTTGCACCTATTTGCTGCTGCCGTTGATGGAAACGGCGCTTGGCAGATCATCGAAGACGAAGGCCGGTTTACCCTACCGGAGGGCGCCTACGCTGTGAGCGCTGTAACGTTTGATGCGGCTCGCCGGAATAAAAGTCCTGCTACCGCGCCAATTACTTTTGAGGTTCATGCCAATCTATTAGAACGCGTCTTTTATCTTATAGATCCCTTACTTAACTTCCTGGTATTTCTTTTTATCATCTTGGGGCTCCTGAGTGTGGTGTTGGTTTTATAACAAGGCTAGATAGCCTAAAAGTTGAATTTTGCGGGCAGGTTTTGATACGGCCTATCCAGTCATGGGGTTTCTCTGTTGGGTGCCAAACCTTAGCGTAACGATTAACCCTACGGATAAAAACTCCGCTTTAAGGTGAGATATTTTATTTATTGGCCTCAGGGAAAGGTAACCTACAAGTAGGTGGATCTGAATTCATAGCTCAAACATGCCGTTCAGGAAATTTTTTTGGCTTCTCTGGAATTCAACTTGCCGATGCTACCGGTCGTCGTATCTGCGTTTTCGTTGATCCCAGCAATGGAAACACAAAATTTGCTCTTTTTAATTCATCGCAGGCTACAGGAACTGTGAATTACGAAAGTGCCCTTATTGTCATTGCGAGCGACTGTAAGGAGCGAAGCAATCCCCCTGGTGTTTAGTGCTAATAACGATGGGATTGGCCTTTCGAGGCATTGCGAGACCTCGTCGCTGCGCTCCTCGCAATGACAAATGGTGGTATTTTGTAATTCAAAGACAGGAGAAGAACTAGGGTTTTGTGCCAAGTTAAAAATTCATTCACAAATTAGTACGGTAACTGGCAGTAAGAATCAACAAGGTACTGTTACCTTTTCATGCATAAATGGACAGCGCAAGATTGATGGTACAATGCAATTTTAAAATTGCCACTAGTTACAAAAAAAACAGACCGACCAAATGTATCTAGCTCTTTTAAGTCTATAACGACCCAGTTCCATCGCTAACCTCTACCGCCGCAAAATCAGGGCGTTTACGCATAACAAAAAAATAGCTGAAAAATAATCAGAGCTATTTTTCGGATTTTGTAAAGCATTCGTTAAAAATCAGCTAACCAAAAATAAACAATCCCTTGTCAAAACCTTTGATCTATGATACTATTTTTCCGCCATTTCATAACCGGAGGAAAACATGCAAAAAAAGCCCGCGGTATTTCTCGGACTATTGCTCCTATGCGGAATGGGAGCGACCGAGATAAATTGCAACCCCACGGAACGAGAGGAGGTCATGGAGAAGATCGGCCGTTCCTGCGGCAACATGCGCCCGTACTACGTCGGGTGCGTGGCAAAGATGACCTGCATCGAAATCTCCGACCCGGGCCGGAGCACAGTATGCGAGAACCTATTCCGCGCTGACCGCCAGGTCAACGGAGCCATGGATCGCATAGGCTGCATCTTCCCCCAGGTCGGGTTGGACGGGCGTTTCCGCGCCGAGTGCGGAAGCTCAACAGTGACATCGTACATCTTCGGGCCGCTCTGGGTAGATTAAGCAGAAAGCTGTCACTTAGCTCCTTAAAATCAAAAGTCTTGACACCCTCTTGCAACCGCAGCCCCACCACACCCCTCTCTTTTGGCTGGCTTACCGTAAAAGGTAGTCAGAAGAACAAAAATCGCCTTTATAAGCGGTTTTTTTAATTCATAGGTGTTAAATTATCCCCACTCGGTGCTTTGACACGGGTTACAAACTAGAGTACCATTTACTTAACTTACTTAAGTATCTGCAAAAATGTCCTTTCCGTTGGTAGACACAATCCTCTCGGCCGCCGCTCCACCCTCGTATCGGGTGGGTTTGTGGCAGGCTAAAGCGTACCGGATTCTCAAACAGCACACCAACACGCTGCTACTGGAAAAATTTGGCATCACCACCGTTGCCTGGGCGTTATTGGGGTGTTTATACGATACTCCCTCCCCTATTCGCCTCTCGGACCTGGCCGAAGAATTAGGCGTGGAAGGAGCGTTCATCACCGGATTAATTACTACTTTGGAAAAGAAGAAACTTTTGACCTGTACCGTACCCAAAATAGATCGCCGCTCCAAAATAGTCGCCCTTGCCCCGGAAGGCAAAAAATTCGTCGTGGCTGCCGAAAAAATAGTGCGATCACAAACTAAAACCTTGATAACCGGCGTTGCCCCTCGGGATCTTTTGGGCTATATTACGGTTTTGAAAGCGGTCATTAAAAATGGCCAACAGCTCAAAAAATCCACCTAATTTTAAAAACTATCTATAAGAATGTGTTTAAGAAGTCTCTTTCGTGGCCAAAACCGTTGATTTGCAGCAGAATACGGACTTTTTAAACACATTCTAAAGGTCGAGTAGTAAAGAATTTTAATCTATAAAAAACCTATGCAAAAAAAATTATCCACCAAAATCAGCGCTGCCGCTTTGGCCTCAATCACCGCCTTTTCCCTAGGATTCGGGGGCTTGGTGCCTCAAGCCGCGCTCGCGTCTTCTCATCGTGAAGCGCCGTTAATCAGCGCCGATCAACAGGCTGATGCCTCTGATTTATACGCGTTCGTGAGCCCCGACAAACCAGACACCGTTACCTTTATTGCCAACTACGTTCCGCTCCAGGTACCGGCGGCCGGCCCGAACTTCTACAAATTCGGCGACGACGTGCTCTACGAAATCAATATCGACAACAATGGCGATGCTAAAGAAGATATCACCTACCAATTTGATTTCTCGAGCAGCATCAAAAACGGCAACACCTTCTTGTACAACACGGGCGGAATAAAAACCCCCAACGATCCTAACCTCAACCAACGCCAGTACTACTCGGTCTCGGTTATCAAAGGTAAAGATCACCGACGGGCCGATCATATGGGCAAGGTAATGGCTGGAGCCAAAAAACTCCAGGTCGCTCCGGCTAATGTTGGCCCGAAATCATACCCGCAAGGATACGCCCCGATTGCCGCGCAAAGCGTCTTTAACATTGGAGACGGCGTAAAAGTTTTCGCCGGTCCGCGTGATGACGCATTCTTTGTTGATCTGGGCGGCATTTTCGACCTGATCAGCGGGATCAGCGGCAAGGATTACGTGAGCGGCACCAACGTCAACACGATCGCCATTCAAGTACCCATCAGCCAACTTACTGCCAACGGCAAAATGGTTACCGATCCAAAAAACGCCAACGCCGTAATCGGCGTGCGCACCACGTCGTACCGCAAGAGCACCTCGGTGTTGCGCGGGGACAAAACCCCGGGCACCAACCACAGCGGACGCTGGGTGCAAGTTTCCCGGTTAGACAACCCACTCGTTAACGAAGTGGTCATTCCGCTCAAAGATAAAGATCGCTGGAACGCTTCGTTACCTAAAAACGACGGCCAATTCCTAAAACATGTGACCCATCCCGAACTGGCCGGGCTCATGACCGCCATTCTCGGCGTGCCGACCCCGCCAGCCCCCCGCAACGACCTCGTGACCATTTTCCTCACCGGTATCGATGGTTTGAACAAGCCGGCCAAAGTTACGCCGTCTTCGCAATTGCGCCTGAACATGGCCATTGCGCCGAGCGCAACGCCAAACCGCTTGGGGGTTCTCGGCGGCGATAACGCCGGCTTCCCCAACGGCCGCCGCTTGGCCGACGATGTGACGGATATCGCCTTGCAGGCTATGGCCGGAGGCACTCCGTTTACGCCTGATTTCTACAAGGCTCCGAACAACGCGGTTGGAGACAAAGTAGACCTGAACGACAAAACGTTCATGACCAGCTTCCCCTACGCGGCTGAACCGCACGCCTACGCGCAGCAGTAAAACCTAACGCGCGAAGAGGGGCTCCCGAAAGGGAGCCCCTCTAACGTGTCGTTTATATATCTATGACCCAAACATCCCCGATTTTCAAAAAAATTATTCTCGGTGCCATCAGCGTGGTGGCCAGCGGAACAATCTGGTTTTTTCTGAGCACGAACGCGCCCACCACGATTACCAAGCCGCTGACCGCTCCCAACCGTGGTACTGACCAGCTCATTGCCCGACTTGAAAAAGAACAAACTAATAAAGGGGTAAGCTTCATCGGGCAGATTAGCCTATCGCGGGCATATCTCCAAAAAATGCGTGAAACCGCCGATCCTTCCTTATACGCCACCATCGAAAAATTCGTGGAGCAAGCGGAAAAAATCGAACCAGCCAACCCCGAGGTTATAGCCGTTCGCGCGCTAATTGCCCTGAGTCGGCATCAATTTAAAACCGCGCTGGCGCTGGGTAAAAAAACGCTGCAAGCCAATCCAGACAACACGAGTTATTACGGCTTGATAGCCGACGCGCAAATCGAATTGGGGCAATACCCCCAGGCGATCGAGACTATTCAAACAATGGTTGACCGACGGCCAGATTTTGACTCTTTTACGCGCATTGCCTACGCCCGCGAACTCTATGGTGATATCGCAGGAGCCATTGAAGCGATGCAATCCGCGCTTGCCGCCGGGGCCGCTTTCCCCGAAAATACCGCTTGGGCGCACGCCGAGCTGGGGCGCCTCTACACTAATTCCAGCCAACCGAAACTGGCCGCAGAACAATACACCGCCGCGCTGGCCGTTATCCCTGATTTTGCCCCCGCCCTGCGCGGATTGGGCTATAACGCTTTAACTAATGCTCAAACCACCACCGCCAAAACATATTTTGATCAAGCCGCCACCGCTTTGCCCACCCCAGAGCATGTAACCAACCAAGCGGATTGGCACGCCACCTATGGCGATGCTTTTAAGGCAGAGCAAATCTACGAACTAGTAGAAATTATCTATGCTGAAGCTGAAAAAAAAGGCGTAAATAGTAATTTAGAATTTTCCTTGTTCCTGGCCGATCACGATCGCAAACCCGCCGAAGCGCTCCAAAGAGCCAAAACCAGTTATCTCGAACGCCAAAGCGTACACGGCGCCGATGTTTTGGCCTGGGCCTTATATAAAAATAAACAATTTACCGAAGCTAAAAAGTACAGCCAGACGGCTTTAAGCCTCAACGGCGGCGATCCGGCTATGCTTTTCCATGCCAGCAAAATCGCCGCGGCGCTTGGGGAGAGCGTCGAATCTGCCAAGTACCTGGCCCAGATACGCGCCACCAACCCTTATTTCTCAATTCTGCATAGCAAAGAAATTACTTCTGTGAAGTAATAACAGTATGAAAAAAATCTTCCAAATTGGTTCGGTCTTTTTGCTACTTGCCGCGTTAATCGGCTTGGCCAGGCCAGCACTCGCTCATGAAATTATCCCCGCTCAGCTACAAGAGTTTTTAGCCAATAATCCCGCGGCTACCCCCGCAGAAATTCAAGCTTTCTACGCCGCCACATCCAGCACCCCGGCCAAAAGCCTGCTCACCGCCACAACTGCGACCGAAGATGGCGCGCTCGCCACCGCCGGACGTTTTATTCTGTTGGGCATCGAACATGTGCTCGGCGGTACTGACCATGTATTATTTGTGATTTCACTTTTGTTGGTATTTGGCTCGCTGAAAGATATTTTAAAGCTCTCCGGAGCGTTTACCGTAGCCCACAGCATTACCCTGATTTTAAGCGGGTCGCTGCTGCTCTCGATTAGTTCGCGAATTGTGGAGCCGCTGATTGCCCTGTCCATAGCTTATGTCGCTCTTACCAGCGTCTTCTTGCGTCAGCATGCTTTTTTTCAAAACCAAAAAAACAAGCTGGCCACCGTATTCTTCTTTGGGTTATTCCACGGTCTTGGTTTCGCAGGAGCTCTCAAAGAATTGGCTATTCCCGCGAAAAGTTTTCTTCTTTCGCTGGTTACTTTTAATATTGGCATTGAACTTGGCCAACTCATAGTTATCGCGGCGGTGTTGCCAATCCTGTATTTAATACGCAAAAAAACCTGGTACCAGACCTTTATTTCCATAGTGGCAGTCGGCATTGCCTTTTGTGGCCTTGTTTGGGCCGTACAGCGGATCGTCGGTTAGGGGTGGAAAATCATACAAAACAAAGTCAAAAAATGACCCCCCAAATAACCACGGGTGATCTTAAATCAACCATCCAGGCCCTACTATTGAACAATTTGGGACTTTAGTTGTATACTACCAGCTGTAAACAGGTCATTTAATTAATTTTAACCATAGCTACTATGGCAGGTATGACCAAGTCTGCTTTGCTCGCTGCATTAGCAGAAAAAACCGGTCTCAGCAAAAAGGATGTCGGCGCGTTCTTGGAATCGCTGTCCGATATGGCGTATAAGGAAGTTAAAAAATCCGGCATGTTCGTTTTGCCTGGTTTTGGCAAAATGGTAAAAGTCCACCGCCCAGCGCGCATGGGCCGCAACCCGGCCACTGGCGAACAGATCAAAATCGCCGCCAAAACCGTCGCTAAATTCCGCTTAGCCAAAGCTGCTAAAGAAGCAGTCCTCTAATCCTTTCAACGCTCCAAACACCCGCTGCTTGCCAGCGGGTGTTTTAGTCTGCCCTGGCGACCTGCCGCTATGAACGCGTATTGAGTTCAATACCGCTCTGCGCTATACTTACAGCACTAACCAAGTAAGTATGGGGAAAAAACTCTTTGAAGGATTTTTTAAGGCTCCCGCTCAAATGCTCGACAAAACAGTCAAACTAACGCTTGAAGCGGAGCATCAATTAATCAACAAACGTCCGTTCAAAGTAGTACAGGAATATGCCAATACGCTCGGCCCCGGGCTCACCACCGGCGCTGCCGATGACGATCCCTCGGGCATCGCCACTTACTCGCAAATTGGCGCGGGTTTCAATTTCAGGCTTATCTGGCTCACTTTGTTTTCGTTCCCTTTCATGTCGGTGGTACAGGAAATGTGCGCCAGAATCGGCTTGGTCACCGGACGCGGCCTGGCAGGCAATATGCGGCTGCATTACTCGCGCAAAGTCCTCTACGCCGTAACATTGCTCCTATTCATCGCGAACACCTTAAACCTGGGCGCCGATCTGGGGGCCATGGCCGCGGTGACCAAATTACTTTTTCCTGGAGCGTCAATTATCCTGCTGATCATCGGCTTTGGGCTCGCCAGCCTTTTACTGCAAATCTACACGACCTACGCTCGGTACGCTAAAATTCTTAAATACCTTACCTTAGCGCTGTTTTCATACGTCTTTACCGCTTTTGCGGTAGGGATTAATTGGGGCGAAGTTTTACGGCACACGTTAATCCCATCGTTTAACTTTGGTCGCGCCGAAACCCTCATGCTCTGCGCTTTTTTGGGAACGACAATTTCGCCCTATCTATTTTTTTGGCAAACATCTCAAGAAGTCGAAGAAGAAATTCTCAAAGGCCGGACTACCCTGGCCGCGCGCCGCGGAGCGGCCCCGGAAGAAATTAAAAAAATGCGCATTGATGTCTGGAGTGGAATGTTTTTTTCCAACTTAATTGCTTTTTTTATCATCGCGGCCTGCGCGGCCACCTTATTCGCCAACGGAATCACCACCATCACCACGGCCGACCAAGCGGCCTCGGCCATCCGGCCCTTTGCTGGTGAACTCACGTACTTCTTCTTTGCCGCCGGCATTATTGGCACCGGGCTGTTGGCAATCCCCGTGTTGGCTGGTTCCAGCGCCTATGCCATTTCCGAAAGTTTTAGCTGGCGCCACGGCCTCTACCGAAAACTGCATCAGGCCTATTCTTTCTACGGAATCATTATAATCTCCGTAATAGTAGGCGTTATCGAAAACTTGTTGCATATTGATCCCATTAAAGCCCTCCTGTACTCGGCCATTGTCAACGGGCTCATCGCCCCCGTTATGATATTTTTTATCGTTCGCATTAGCGGTAAAGAAAAAATCATGGGCGAGTGGAAAAATAGCCCGCTTGCTGGCGCTCTGGGTTGGATTATTCTAATCCTTATGGCTCTTTCTGGCGTAGCCGCCATAACCTCACTGGTGCTATAAATGCGATAAAGCAGATATTCATCAAAAAATACGGCTATCTTGCCGCATGATCGAATAAATGGTAAGCTGAGTAATGTAAAATCCTCTTTAAAAGAATAAGCTATGAATAAAAAATTGTTACTAAGTTTTTTTGTTGCCGGGCTTATCGTGGCCGGATTGGGCTGTAACAAAAAAACCGACCCTACTCCAAACACAAACGATACCACCGCCACCGTTCCAGACACAGCCAGTACCACCACGCCAAGCACAGACGACGTTACTACTGTTGACGCTGTAGTCAAAGGCGGCGCCACCGCTCCGCAAAATAGCGGCGGCACCCATGTTGTGCCAACCCAGGATTACACCAGCGCGATCGCTCAATATGGCAAATCTGGCTTCCGTTTTCAATTCGTCAACTGCATTAGTACACCAATTAAATTAACCATGAAAAAAGGGGTAAAATTCATGCTCGATAATCGCGACAACAAGGCGCACGCCATGGCCGTTGGGAAAACCCGGTACCTGCTTCGCCCGTATGATTTCGCTATTGTCAGCATTCAAAAACCTGGTACGTACGATATCACCTGCGACAGCTTCAATCGAGCCAGCGTAAATGTCCAAGAATAAAAGAATATTAAAAATGAAGCTTATCAAGCTTCATTTTTAATTGACCGACCCAAACCCTCACCCCTGCCTTCCCCGCTACTTCCTGCAGTAATTCGCCAATAGGTCTCTGAAGTACTGGATGCACCGCGTCTGGAGCAATCTCACCGAGCGGCACGAGTACAAAAGCGCGCTCAAACAACCTCGGATGTGGTATGGTAAGGACTTTTGTTTCTAAAACCAATTTGTCGTACAACAAAATATCAATATCAATTGGCCGCGGCCCAAAACGAACGCTCGGCGCTCGCCCCAGACGCCCTTCAATACCTTTTACTGCCACCAGCAACGCCTCGGGTAAAAGTTTTGTTTCGGCGCTAAGCACTAAATTTAAAAATCGCGGTTGAACCTCATAGTCAACCGGATCGGTCTCGTAGACGCGAGAAACGGCTGTGATCTGGCAAAATTCAGTCAAAGCAGCCAAAGCTTGCCGTAAAAAATTCTCGCGGTTGCCTTGATTAGAACCCAAACTCAAAAAAATCCTACTGGGCATAATCCCCTCGGGAACGCGTAATTTGTACCCCTGCCCAAGCCCCGCCGCGTGGTAAAAGCGGACCCGGCTTTTTAAGCACAAACTTAATCTGCTGCACCATCAAAAATCTCTCAAACAACAGTTGCGTAACTTTCTCGGCCAGTGTTTCGATCAACACATACTCCTGGCCGACAAAATGCTCACGTAAAAAATCATGCGCTTCTAAATAATTAACTGTTTGAGCCAAGTCATCGGTTTGAGCCGCTGGTCGCAAGTCCAGGCCAAATTCGATATCCAAAATAATTGCCTGGGTAAAGGCTCGTTCCTCGGTTAATTCGCCAACCCGACAGGCAAACTGGCAATCCCTCATGATCAAAGAGTCCATAAGTACAAATTAAACGGCGTTAGCGATCGCGTCTGCCACGGTTAAGGCCGCTCGGCACTCCGCCACGTCATGCACGCGGATGATAGTAGCCCCATTTTGCGCGCCGACCACCGCGGCGGCAATTGTTCCGGGTAAACGCTCATCAGTCGGCAAGCCCGTGAGCGTGCCGATAAAAGACTTGCGCGAAGGCCCAATCAAAATTGGAAAGCCAAACTCGGCAAAGGAACGCAGGTGTTTAAGCAGTGATAAGTTGTGTTCAACGGTTTTGCCAAAACCAATTCCTGGGTCAAGAATTAAGTGGTGTATACCTTCCGCGCGGCAGAGTCTAATTTGTTGTTCAAAAAACTCCCGCACCTCAGACACCACATTGGTATACCGAGGGTGCTGTTGCATGGTGCGGGGGGTTCCCTGCATATGCATAATCACCACGGGTACGCCAAACCGCGCGGCTACCGCGCGCATTTGGGGGTTAACTAAACCAGTAATGTCATTTAAAATAGCCGCCCCGGCCAAGAGGGCTCTTTCAGCCACTTGGCTTTTGCAAGTATCAATCGATACTGGAATAGAGAGTTCTCGACGCAAGATTTCAATAATCGGCACCACGCGGCGCAATTCTTCTTCGGCGGTTATACTGCCTGCTCCCGGCCGACTACTCTCTCCACCAATATCAATAATGTCCGCGCCGGCGGCAGCCATCGCCCGCGCTTGATCCAAGGCTGCTTCAAATGCAAAAAAACGTCCGCCATCCGAAAAAGAATCCGGCGTAACGTTCAACACCCCCATCAAATAAGTTTTATGAGGAAGAAATTCCATTGACTCTGCCGATCAAACTAACACGTCAGCGCTTCTGGCACGCACGCCCGGCAGACACCGGTCAAAAAATTCCATAAAGCATCCCGGCCAGCAACTACCGCCGCGCGTGCTGATTGCTTGGCCTCGGGCGTAGCGGACCGTTCGTCGATAATCTGCCACCAAGCCGCCGCGTGTTCGGCGTCCAAGCCCTGGTGTACCCGGAAAAAGGCCGTGCCGCGTTCAGCGGTAACTCCATAATATTTGGCCAGCCCTTGTAGCTTACTCCCCGCCACTTCAGGAATTTGTGATTCATACGCCGCCAAAGCCGATACTCCGGCCAAGGTTGACTCGCCAGCCAATCGTTCAAAAGTAGCAATTGCCTCGCGTGTTTCAGGAAGCTGATCGCTTTGTTCAACCATATCACGCTCTGCCCCGACCGCCTCGGCAAAGCGCAGCCAGAGCTCACGATGATTAGCCGGGCCATGCTCTTCATCATACATATTGTCGGTAATCACCTGGCGTTCAGCCGGGTTATCGCAATCCGTATGAATTCTGCTTAAAAAACGAGGAAAATTTCGCTCTAAGTGGTAATACTGTTCGGCATAGTGTTTGAGGGCGCTCGGCGGCAGCGTACCCGCCTCCCACATTCGATAAAAAGGATGTTGTAGTAAATGCTTCTCGGCAATTAATTCTTTAAGCTCGGCGATAAAAAGAGTATTCATAAATAAGGGATACTTTAAAAAATTAAACAAAACTAAAAACAACACTTATTCCATAGGAGTATTAAATATATAGTCAGATTCATCCTAACAAACACCCTCTTAGTAAGCAAGCATACCTGGGGATACCAAAAAGGCTCCTAATCTTGCCAGTTTTAAAGAAATAAGATATTATCGAAGCTGTCCTTAAGAACCTGTTTATAATCTTTTTTTGAGTCATAAAATAATGGCTTTTTTCACCAATAAAGATGAAGCGCGACGCAGCGCTATGGTGATAGCAGTAAGGAGCGATGAGTCTTTTTGGGGGGATAAAGACATGTTTTTGAGCCAGAAAAAGATTATAAACAGTTTCTAAGGCAGGGTAGCTCAGTTGGTAAGAGCACAGGATTCATAACCCTGAGGTCGTGGGTTCGACTCCCACCCCTGTCACACCTATGCGCATTCTTGGCATCGAATCTTCGTGTGACGATACTTCGGTAGCCCTGCTCGATTCCGGGCCCGAGGGTCATTATATTATTAGTGAACAAAACGCTTCCCAAATACCAGTACACCAAAAATACGGCGGTGTCGTGCCCGAAATTGCCGGGCGGCTCCATGCCGAAAAAATCCTTCCATTAATTGAAGCCGCTTTAGAAAAAAACCAACGCCCCGAAGCCATCGCGGTTACCGCCGGACCAGGGTTGATCACCGGGCTGTTAGTAGGGGTAGAAGCCGCTCGCGCGCTCTCGTACAGTTGGAATATTCCCTTGGTAGCGGTGAATCATCTGGCCGGGCATATCACTTCGGTTGAGTTATCGGGCAAAAACGAACCGCGGCAACTAATCTCTTTTCCGGCGTTAAGCCTGGTGGTCAGCGGCGGCCATACCGAACTGGTATATATGCCAGAACGCGGTGTTTACCAGGTGCTCGGCAAAACCAAAGATGATGCCGCCGGCGAATGTTTTGATAAAGTCGCCAAGCTCCTCGGGTTCCCCTATCCCGGCGGGCCGCACATTTCGCGGCTGGCCAAAACAGGCAATCCAACTGCAATTCCCTTCCCCCGGCCAATGCTTGACCGGGACAATTTTGATTTCAGTTTCGCGGGTCTAAAAACCGCCGCTCTCTATTGGTTACGCGACCATACCTTAAGCACGGCAGATCCAGCCGCTCCTCCACCTCCCGCTGTTTTCTTTGGCCAATCAACCACCCCACCGACAATCAACGATTTCTCTGCCAGTTTGGAAGAAGCAATTGTTGCGGTACTAGTCGGCAAAACACTGCGCGCCGTTCAAAAAATCAAACCAAAAAGCCTCGTTCTCGGCGGTGGAGTAAGCGCCAATCCGCGCTTACGTTCGCTGCTGGCTGCCGAATTAGAAAAAACACTGCCAGATTTCCCACTGCTTACTCCCGAGTCAAGTTACTGCATGGACAACGCGGCAATGATTGCCGCGGCGGGATATTACCTGGCAGCTAAAAAAGAATTTACCGACTGGCAAACCCTAACCGGCAACCCTAACTGGGGGCTATAACTACTTCACGAAGCTCCTAACTTACGCACGGCCTCGGCAAAACGCGGCCCGCCGCTCACGCGAAATGAAGTTTTAATGCGTTGGCCGTCAGCTACCAAGTATACCTGGTGTTCGCCCGGGAAACGCCCGAGCAATTCTTTAATTGCCATGGTATGGCGCGCCAGGCTAGCCGCCGAAAGAATAATGTCTACTCCGCCTTCAACAGACTCTTCGATTTTCCAAGGCAAAAGAGTGTCCGGGACATAATCGCGCAGCGTTGGCCTGGCTCTCCCCACATTCAGCTGGCGAAGTAAATCCGGAACTCGCTCAAGGGTTAACGGATGCGCTTTCTCCACAAATAATTTATCATCCCCGGCTTCTTTCGAAGTTCTGGCAACCACGCAAACCATAGTCCCTTCCACCCACACTTCTTTAGTTGATTCATAAGTACGCGGAAAAACCAACAACTCCTTACTCCCAGTAGTGTCTTCAACCGTCACCCACATCATCGCCTGGCCGCTCCGGGTGATTTTTTTCTTGGCTTTATCAATTACTCCGCCAACAATCACCCATGTCTCCGGCGCTTGCCCCTCTAGTTCCGCAATCGGCGTGAGCACCTTGGCGAGTTGAGCCTGAAAAACTTTAAATGGATGAGAAGTAACATATAAACCCAATAACTCTTTCTCCCAATGTAGGCGTTCATCTTCCGAAGCGTCATTGGCCGAACGCAAGGTTAATCTGGTCGTCACCTCAAGCGAGGTGCCAGAAAACAGTGAATGCTGCTTGCTCGTGAAATTCTCTTGGGAGCCTTTGGCAAAAGCCAATAATAATTCCCCATTCGCCAACAGTACTCCGCGATCTACCCCGAACGAATCCAAAGCACCACATTTAGCCAAACTGTCCAAAGACTTTTTATTTAAATCTTTATCTTTAACCCGGCGTAAAAAATCTTCTAGATCAACAAACCGGCCGCCTTCTTTGCGGGTACGGTAGATAACTTCCGCGATATGCTCACCCAAATTTTTAATCCCCGATAACCCAAAGCGGATATGCGGCTCACCGCCACCCTCAGGGGTAACCATCGCGAAATTTTTGAAGCTGGCGTTTACGTCGGGCGGCAACACCTTAACCCCCATGCGCTCGCACTCATGAATTACTTCCGGCACCTTATCAATATCCCCACTCTCGGCAATCAAAATCGCTGTCATGTACTGGATCGGAAAATTCGCTTTCAAATAGGCGGTCTGGTAAGCGACCACAGCGTAGCTAGCCGCGTGCGCTTTGTTGAAGCCGTAAGCGGCAAAAGGCTCAATCAATTCCCATAAACGATGAATTTTAACTTCGGGGATTTTACCTATTTCTCGGCAGCCTTTAAAAAATTTTTCTTTCTGCTTCTGCATCTCTTCGGGAATTTTTTTCCCCATCGCTTTGCGAAATTTATCCGCTTCTTCCCAATCATACCCGGCCAAATTAATCGCCGTTAATAACACATCGTCTTGATATACGATCAAGCCTAAAGATTGGTCCAAGTAATCCTTCATCCTGGGATCCAGGTATTCCATCAATTCCGGGTGATGCTTGCGGCGAATATATTCAGGAATCGATTCCATCGGGCCGGGGCGGAAGAGCGCTACCATGGCCATGATGTCGAAAATAGTCGTTGGCTTCAATTCTTTTAAATAGCGCGTCATCCCCGATCCGGATAATTGAAACACGCCCACTGTTTCACCACGCGCCAGCATTTCGTAAGTTTTGCGGTCATTCCATGGCAGCGTATAAATATCAATTTTTTGGCCGGTGGTTTTTTCCACGATTTCTACGGCGTGTCCCAAAATCGACAAGTTACGAATACCCAAAAAATCCATTTTTAACAAACCAGCCGCTTCGACCGAATGCATTTCGTATTGAGTAGTAATTTTTTCGCCTCCCGTTTCAAACTGAATAGGCGTAAAATCAGTCAAAGGCGTCGGCGCGATTACCACGCCAGCAGCGTGCATCGACGTATGCCGCGCGCAGCCTTCTACCTTGCGCGCCAAATCCAGCAAACGCTTCGCCTGGGGATTTTTGGTATACAGCTCTTTCAGGTCCGGCTCCAAATCAAGAGCTTTATCAATCGTCATCTGAAACCCTTGAGCGCCGAAGGGAATGGTCTTGGAAACCTGATCGCAAAAAGAATACGATAAACCAAGCGCTCGACCGACGTCGCGCACCGCGCCGCGCGCCATCATCGTACCAAAGGTAACAATCTGGGCCACCTTATCGGCCCCATATTTACTCGTAACGTACGCGATCATGTCGTCACGTCGATCATCGGCAAAATCAGCATCAATATCCGGCGGGCTGGGGCGAAATGGATTTAAAAAACGTTCAAATGGCAATTTAAAAAATAACGGATTAACTGTGGTAATACCCATCGCGTAAGACACAATGGAGCCCGCGCCGCTCCCACGAGTAGTTTCCACGATACCGTTGTTACGCGCGTAATTCACGTAATCGGCCACCACCAAAAAGTATGGTGAATAACCTTTTTTAGCAATAATCTCCAGCTCATAATCAGCGCGCTGTTTCACCTGCTCCGTAAATTCAGTCAAAAGCGGCAGCTTGGTGTACACCTGGCTTTTTAAAAAAGTATCCGCCGTTTCGCCAGTGGGCAGATCTACCGGCGGAAAATGCCATCGGTTCAAGTCCAACTGCAAATTAACTCGCTGCGCAATGCGCTGCGTGTTTGCTATGGCTTCACTGACATGTCGAAAACGAGCGGCAATATCGGCGCCTTTGGCCAGCGACAAATCAACCCCGACCATGCTTTGACGATTAGAATCATCCACCGTGCGGCCATCACGGATGCAAGTCAAAATATCTTGAGCATCGTCATCGTCCTGGTTTAAATAATGAACGTCTCGCGTTACCACCAACGGAATCCCGGTTTCGGTTCCCAATTTAATCAGCATATTATTGAGCTCCATCTGCCCGGGCTGGGCGGGTAAATCCAATAATTCCAAATAAAAATTACCAGCGCCAAAAATTTCCTGATATTCTAAAGCGGCTTGCTTGGCCTTGGTGGCGTTTTGTTCTTTACCCAAATAACGAGCCACTTCACCCTCAGCGCAACCCGAAAGAGCCAGCAGGCCAGCGCTATACTCTTTCAACAACATTCTGTCGACCCGCGGCGGCCCGCCCGGGCTCTCCAGATAAGAACGTGAAACAAGGCGTAATAAATTACGATAACCAGTCGTATCAAGCGCCAGCAAAACCAAATGATACAATCGGTCAGAGCGCTGCGGCGGATCCTGGCGATTACCCGGTGTCAAATTCACTTCCACCCCGATAATCGGCTTAATTCCCTTTTTCTGGCACTCCTCATAAAACTCAATCGCTCCATACATATTACCATGATCGGTGAGCGCCAACGCCAAAAAACCGCGTTGCTTAGCGGCGGCTACCAGCTCATCAATTTTAGGCAAACCATCCAACAGCGAATAATGGCTGTGAACGTGCAAATGGACAAAATCCGACATATCACAAAGCAATCAACGGCGGATTCATCTTACCCCGGCGCAACGGATCTTTCAAGCGTTCCGCTGCCTCCTTAGACATGTTATACTATCTACAAATTATTATCTAAATAAGTACACGCTATGCGTCACAAACAAATACATCTGCTTGGGTTGCTTGTCGGCGCTCTGGGCCTCTGTGGGCTCGGGGTCGGCTTGGCGCTCGGGACCAACGTGGCCGCCAAAAGCGCGGTTAAAATAACTCCGGCTATTTCGGTGGCCGCCCAAAAAACCGCTAGCAACACCATCACCGTGGCGCGGGTAATAAGCGCCGAAGATAGTTGGCTGGTAATTCACCGCGTGGTTAATGGCGAGCCTGAACAAGTGATCGGCTACGCGCGAGTTAAAAAAGGGACTTTGAATAAGGTAAAAGTAAAAATAAACGCGCCGGCCAAAGTGACCCCGGTGCTTGCCGCGATGTTGCATCGCGATCTGGGCAAAAAAGGGACCTACGAATTTCCGGGAGCTGACGTGCCAACAATCAGCGGAAAAACCATAGTGATAATTTTCTTTAAAATCCAAGACCCTCCCGTCCAGGAAAAAAATACTCCAACAACGAGTACCAAGCCAGCTCCAGAACAAAACAGTGCGGCCACGCCCAAAGCAACGACCAAAGACCCCCTGGAAGCTGGAAGCAAGACCGGCCAAGATGCACCTGCTAAAACGGCGGAACCAATGATTAAAGAAATTGCTCTCACCGCCAAACAATGGAGTTTTGAACCGAACACTATTACCGTTAACAAGGGCGCTAAAGTTCGTTTAAAAATCACGAGCGTGGATGTTGATCACGGTTTTTCTATTTGGGAATACGCCATAAATAAAACCATCCCAGGCGGTAAAACAGTTATCGTTGAATTTGATGCCGACCAGGCGGGCACGTTTAGCTTCGTTTGTTCCATTTTTTGCGGCTCTGGCCACGGCGGAATGGAAGGAACCTTAATCGTAAACCCGTAAGAAAACAAAAAATACCCCCCAACGGGGTATTTTTTTGTTTACGCTATTCCGCAGATTTAATCTTACGAGTTACCTTACGCAGCACGCCTTCGGTGGCCAGAACCGCTTTGCCCACAGCTTCTTTAGCGGTAGTATCAAACTCTTTCGAATTCCCCTTCATCCAATCCGAGGCCTTTTTAGTAACTACCTTTTTCATTACTCCGGTGATGCCTTCGCTCGCCGAACCCATCAAGCCAGATATATACTCCACTTTATCGCGAACATAATTAACCGCCTCAAGAAGTGTTTGTAAGCGCACCCGGAATTCTTCGATTATTTGGCTGGTGTTGCGTAAAATACGCATCACGTAATAGAGCATCCAGCATAAAAAAACCGTCACCCACAAAATACAAAAAGCGAGCACTAAAAAAAGAATATCTTTTGAGCCGAGCAACTGCATAGTACCTCCCTTAAAAAAATTAATTATGGTTGCGACCTACTTGCTAGTATACCACAAAAAATAACCTAGCGCAGCGTGGCGTTGAATTGAGAAGTAAGAATACCTTTAAGTCGTTGTTCCGCGGCATCTACTTCGGCACTCGTCAGCGTGCGTTGATCGCTATTAAAAGTTACTCGATAAGCCATACTTTTATGCCCGGTTTCCATTTTTGTTCCAGTATAGACATCAAACAGCGTAACCTTCGTAATCAATTGATCTGCCTGCCGTAAACTCTGCTCGATAGAGTCGTGGGTAACATCTTGCGCCACCACAAAGGCGACATCACGAACCACTTCCGGGAAAAGAGACAGTCGTGCAAACGACGTAGTTCGAACTGCTACCGACGATTTTTCGGCCACTGCCGATAAATTCAACGAGAAAACCCCCACTCGTTCTTCGATACCATTGCGAGCGGCGAATTGCGGATGAAGCTCATATACCCGACCAGGCAAAGACTCCCCAAGCGATACCCAGGCGGCACGGGCGGGATGTTGCCACGGGTGGAGCGGGTGCGCGCTCCCGGGTAAAAACTAACCGCTAATCCCAAACGCCGGCAGATAGTTTCAGCGGCACGGCGCGCTTCCCAAAAAGGGCTTGCGTCTTTTTTACGCACATACATCAAAGTCAGCCACGTATCCTGACGGGGCAGCAACTCATCGCTCTGTTCACGAGTGCGCGGGCCAGATTCATCGGCATGAAATACTTTGCCAATTTCAAACAACTTCAGGCTATCCGCGCGATGCAAATTCGTCGTAATATTTTCAATTAAATTGGGCAACAAATTGCGGCGCAAAAATGGCTTCTCCTTAGAAATGGGATTGTCCAATTGGAGGTATTCGGCTGGATCACCACCTAGTCGTTTAATTTGCGCTTCGCTGACAAATGAATAATTGTATACTTCCGTGAATCCAAGTTCAAGCGACAAAACCTCGGCTACCCGTCGCTCCAGGTTACGCAACGCATTGGGGGATGGCGGCGCTAATAGCAAGCGCGGCAAGCAGGGCGCGATATTTTCATAACCATAAATACGCAGCACCTCTTCCACGATATCCTCAGGGATCCGGACATCCCGCGTCGCCCGCCAACTTGGAACGCCAATCAGCAAGACCTTTTTTTTCTCTTTAACCGTAAACCCCAAACGCTCCAAAATGGTAGTGATCGTTTTGAGCGGCAATTCCTGGCCAATTTTTTCGACAAAAAACGCGATAGGAACCTCGATCGGTTGCTTGGCCAGACGAAAATGTTTTACATCAGCCACCGCACTGGCCACTTTGCTACCCGGACACAATTGTAAGGTAAGTTCAACTAATTTATTAAGGGCGCGCTCAGCGTTTAAAGGATCCTGGGATTTTTCAAAACGCGTCGCGCTGTCGGTGCGCAAGCTCAGGCGGGTACTGGTTCGTCGAATAGCGACGGCATCGAATGTTGCCGATTCAAAAACAACCGTGGTCGTGTCGGGCGCTATACCACTGTCGGTCCCACCCATAATCCCAGCCAAAGCCAGCGGCGCCACCCCATTCGTAATTAGCAAAGTATCGGCGGTGAGCGAACGCTCCTTACCGTCCAAGGTAGTAAACGTTTGGGCTTCAGCGGCCAATACCGCCGCGAGAGTAATTTTTTTCGCTGCTTGCAGGCGGCGCGCGTCAAAGGCGTGGGTAGGCTGCCCGATATCCAGCATGACGTAATTGGTGATATCTACTAGGTTGTTAATAGGCCGTATGCCAACCGCGCTCAGGCACTCACGCAACCAGGCGGGCGACTCAGCAACGGTAACGCCCGCGACGGCGACCGCCATGTACCGATGGCACAGCGCCGGGTCCGCAACGGTAACCTTTAACCCCAGTTCTTTGCCGGGAACAATCGTTTTTTCCGCATACGGCAATACTTCACGATTAAACAACACCGCCACTTCTCGAGCCAATCCATAATGCCCGAGCAAATCCGGCCGGTTAGAAAGCGACTTATTATCAATCTCCAAAATTGAATCAGTCTGGTGAAGCGCAGCAGCCAGCGCGGTACCAGGGCGCAAACCTAGCGCAGTTAAATCCAAAATTTCCTTTTCTTCTTTTTTGGGAAATTGTTCGCCAAGCCCAATTTCATCGCTCGCGCAAATCATTCCAAAAGAATCCTGCCCCCGAATTGCCGTTTGTTCCAACACGATGGGCTCACCTTGCCCATGCCAACGCACCTGGGCGCCAGGCAACGCGACAGCCACCAGCATGCCTTCCGCGACATTGCTGCCTCCGCAGACAATCTGTACTGTTTCAACCCCTATATTCACTCGGCAAATCTGTAATTTATCAGCGTTAGGATGTTTGTCCGCGCTCACCACCTTGCCAACCACCATCTGATCGAGCTCTTTGCCCAAATGACGAACCGATTCAACTTCAACGGTACTCATCTTCAATTTATCAGCAACTTCCTCAGGCGTAGTTGAGTCAGGTAGCGAGACGTGTTGTTTGAGCCAATTAAAAGAAATAAGCATATTAAAACTGCTCCAAAAATCTAAAATCGCCGCTTTCTAAAAGACGAATATCGTCAATGCCATACTTAAGCATTACCAATCGAGTCAGCCCCAAGCCAAACGCAAACCCTTGGTACTTCGAGGTGTCAATATTACCTTCTCGCAGCAAATGAGGGTGAATCAGTCCAGCGCCAAAAATTTCCAACCAACCAGTCTGCTTGCATACCCGGCAACCCTTCCCTTGGCACAAAAAACAGGTCACTTCCCCGTTGACTCCCGGTTCGACAAACGGGTAATACTTCGGGCGCAGACGCAGCTTCGCTTCGGGCCCGTACAAATGACGAACCACCGCTTCGAGCAGGCCTTTCAGGTGAGCAAAACTAATTCCTTCATCAACGACTACCCCCTGAAACTGATAAAAAGTATGCTCATGCCGAACGTCGGTGGCTTCATTGCGAAAACATTTACCGGTCGAAATCACGCGCAATGGCGCGCCGTATTTTTGCTTGGCCCGAACGTCGCCAGCCGAGGTGTGAGTGCGCATCAGCCACCCGGGGTGGCCTTTCAGATAAAACGTATCTTGGCTATCACGGGCCGGGTGCTCTTCCGGTATATTCAACGAGCTAAAATTATAATAATCACTTTCCAGCTCGGGCCCGTCAAAAATCATAAATCCCAGCGAGGTAAAAAAATCCTCCAAATTTTTCTGGATGATCGTATTAGGGTGCAAATGCCCGCCCGATTGAAGCGGCAACGCCGGCTGGGTAACATCCACGGCTTCGCGTAAGAGCGCTTCTGCCCACTGCGCCTGCTGTAAACGCTCACGTTTTTCAAAAAAAGCTTGCTCCAAAGCATTTTTAACATCATTCACGAGTTGACCAAGCAATTGGCGCTCGCCCGCCGAAAAATCCTTTAACCCCTTAATCAGGGTCGTAAGCGTACCGGCCTTACGCCCGAAAAAACGAATTTCCAATTCTTCTAATTCAGCCAAGTTTTTTAGTCGCTGCAACTGGCTTAAAAATTCAGTTTTAATTTTTTGTAATTCTTCGCGCATAGAACAAAATTAAAAAATGCGCTGGATAAAATCGGCAAACGGAACTCGGAATTGACCCAGGTCGCGCGCAGTTATAAGCACCACCAAAAGCATCAGCAAGACAAAACCAACGCTGTGCACGATCTGTTCGTAGCGCGCGCTAACCGGTCGGCCAAATACTTTGTTAAGAATCACAAATAACAACCGTCCGCCATCAAGCGCCGGGATCGGTAAAATATTCAACACTGCCAAATTAAGCGATAGGAGGGCCATAAACTGCAGCAAATAACTGAATCCCATGCGAGCCACCTGGCCGGTCATTACCGCTACGCCGACTGGCCCCGAAACTGACTGGCCCGCGCCTTTTCCCTGCGCCAGCCCTTTAAACAGCTCATAAAAACCGGCGAAAATTTCTTTTAAATAAATCCCGGTACTTACCGCACCGTGATAAACAGCACTATACCAAGGATAACGCACGATCCCCACTTCCGCAATCGCGATCCCAATCAAACCCTTACCTTCTTCCACCATCGGCTGCACGGCAAACGTCTGGGTCTGGTCGTCACGCTCAATTACAAGCGGTATGCTCTGCTGCCGATGGCTATCAACATATGCTTGCAATTCGGCAACCCGCGGGCGCTCTAATTCTCCGATCTTAAGCACTGCGTCACCTGGCTGTAAGCCAGCCGTGGCCGCTGGTTTGCCGGGCAATACCTGTAAAATTTCCACTTGGCGGTTCTGTACCGAGGCGCCGGGGGGCAGTGAATCGGTAAGTTCCGGCACCCCCGCCATAAAGCCAATAGTCAATAATAAAAAGGCTGTAAGCACATTCATGCCCACTCCAGCCACCAATACCAGGGCCTTCTGCCAGGATTTTTTAACCAAAAAACTATCCGCCTCCATCGAACCCGCCTCTTCGGGGCCTTCACCCTTAATCTTTACAAAACCCCCCAAAGGAATTAGATTAAAGGAGTACAGCGTATCGGGGACGAACCCAGCCGGAATTGCCTTGTTTTCCGGGCCCCGTACCAGCCGATAGCGCCGTTCCTTTTTGCCTTGGCTATCAATCCGGACAAATACCTGCATACCAAAAAGTCGCGGTGGAAAACCGAAACCAAACTCATGCACCGTAATGCCTAACCAGCGGGCGGTAAAAAAATGCCCCCACTCATGCGAAATCACCAAAACGCTCAAAACGAACAAAAAAATAAGCAGTGTCAGCATAAATTAAGAGTCTAAATCATTAACCCTAAAATATGGGCGTACTGTATATCATTTTAATCGTAGTGGCAATACTGATTGTCTGGCTTATTGCCACCTACAACGGTCTAATCCGCAGCAAAAACCGCGTCGACGAAGCGTATAGTGATATCGACGTGCAACTCAAACGTCGTTACGATTTAATTCCCAATCTCGTAGAGACTGTCAAAGGCTATCTCACCCACGAACGCGAAACACTGGTTAAATTAACCGAAGCCCGAACGAGCGCGATGCGCCTCAATGACAAAGCCGGCGCCACCTTGGCCGACAAAGAACAAGCTGAAAATATGCTCAGCAGCACTCTTAAGAGCCTATTTGCCGTGACCGAAAATTACCCCGACCTGAAAGCGAGCCAGAATTTCCTGCAGCTCCAAGATGAAATTTCAGATACCGAAAATAAAATCCAAGCCTCGCGACGCTTCTACAACGGCAATGTACGGGACTTCAACACCAAGCTTCAGGTCTTCCCAACCAATCTAATTGCCAATTCACTGAATTTCAAAAAATACGACTTCTTCCAGGCGGCCGTTGCCGAGCGTCAAAACGTGGCCGTGAAATTCTAAGCTATGTATTCCCAAATCGACGCGAACAAGCGGCGCTCCGCGCTCTTGATCGCGGTTTTTATCGTGCTAATCGCGGCCCTTGGCTACGTATACAGCTTATTCACCGGCGACACTACCTATGGCGGCGTATATGTCGCCGTGGGGATTTCGCTCATAATGACGACGATATCGTACTTTGCCGGCGATAAAATCGCTCTATTCTCCAACAATGCTAAGCCCATCGCCAAAGCAGACAATCCATACCTCTACCGGATGGTGGAAAACCTCTGCATTACCGCCGGCACGCCCACCCCACGAATTTATATCATCGAAGACCCAGCAATTAACGCTTTTGCCACGGGGCGCAAACCAGAGCTGGCCTCAATCGCGGTAACCCGTGGAGCGCTGGAAAAGCTCACCAACGAAGAGTTAGAAGGCGTTTTGGCGCACGAACTATCCCACGTCCAGAACTATGACATCCGTTTTATGACGCTGGTGGCTGTGTTGGTTGGCACCATATCTATTTTATCCAATATTTTTTTACGCTCCCGCTGGTTTATGGGCGGGCGTAAGAATAACCGCGAAGGTGGCGGCCAGGCTGGATCAATCCTCATGATCGTGGGTATCGTGCTAGCTATTCTTTCGCCCCTTATTGCTGAGCTGATCAAACTCGCCATCTCGCGTCGCCGTGAATACTTGGCCGACGCCTCCGGCTCGCTTTTAACGCGCTACCCCGAGGGGCTGGCCAGGGCGCTCGAAAAAATCGCCGCTTCCAACCAGCCGCTGCGCCAAGCACAACCGGCTACGGCTCACCTGTTCCTGGCTAACCCGTTTGCCCCGGGAACCTTCGGTTCATTTTTTTCCACCCATCCCCCGATCACCGATCGAATTAAAAAACTTCGCGAAATAAGCGTCTAAAGACTGTCCCGTGCCTATGGCTGTCTACGTGATTCAAAAATGCGCCATCTCGCTTGACGGTTACTTGAACGATGCTTCTGGAAAACGCCTGCTTATTTCCAACGCAGCTGATTTCGATCGGGCTGATCAAGTGCGCGCGGAGGTTGATGCAATCCTGGTTGGCGCCGGCACTGTTCGCTCCGACGACCCTCATTTAACGGTGAAATCCAAAAAATATCGCGCAATACGCCGCGCCAAAGGGCGCCCCAGCAATCCGCTTAAAATTATCCTGACCAATAGCGGTAACCTATCGCCCGATAAAAAAGTTTTTGCCGACGGCACACCAAAACTAGTTTACTGCCCGAACACTAAACGTGTTCAATTACATAAACTCCTTGGCCCCCTGGCCGAAGTAGTAGCCAGCGGCAAATCCCGCCTTAATTTGGTACAGATTATTGCCGATCTGAATGAGCGTGGCATCAAAAAACTGCTCATCGAAGCAGGCAGCTCAATCGGCGCCGCGTTTTTGGAAGCCGGATTAGTAGACGAACTTCAAATTTCAATCGCCCCATTTTTTATCGGTGACCAAAAAGCTCCATATTTTTTTGGTGGTAAAAAGATTCTTCACGGGCCTCGGCAGCCCATGAAACTAATCCGGGAAGAAAAACTTGGCGATATGATACTGCTGACTTATTGCCTAAAACGTTCTACCCTATGATTCAGGAGACAAATTTTGAACTACTACTACAAGCCATTGAGCTATCCAAAAAATGTCCGCCATCCAAGGACGCTTTCTCGGTCGGGGCGATTCTACTGGATGCTACTGGTAATAAAATTGCCAACGGATATAGCAGGGAAAACGGTCCAAAAGAGCATGCTGAAGAAGTAACGCTGTCTAAGGCAACAAAAAGCGGCCAAAACACCCGTGGCGGAACAATGTTTTCATCGCTTGAACCCTGTGGTAAAAGACTTTCCGGTAAAACCAGCTGTGCCGAATTACTCATCGCCGCTGGGGTTAGCCGGGTGGTTTATGCCCTGGCTGAGCCACCCACTTTCGTAGCGCCAACCGGCGATAGCAAGCTGCGAGCGGCCGGAATAGAAGTAATAATCCTGCCGGAATTGGACGCGGCAGCACAAGCTATTAATAAACACCTCGCCTGCCCGAACACCTGAACACTGATAATTAACGCGCTGCATTACCAATCTTTCGGCGGTAAAATAACCACAAACACCAAAAAAATAAGAAGATTATTAACGGTAGCCAGGCCCGGGAGGGAGCGCCCTCCAAGAGCGACCACACTATACCGACAATTGCCGCGCTCGACCAGATAATTTTTAAATTCAATAAAGCACGGTAACTCTCTACTCCCGCGTTTCGCATCAGAAACGAAACCGAGCCAATTGCCAAAAAGGCGGCGGCAACGATTCTGGCCAACAGCACGCTCCCCTCCGGCATTTCAAATACAACCAACATCCAGCGTGGAGCAACCATCAAGGGCAAACCAAAAAATAAATCAACGATAAAATGAACGGTAAACCAAACGCGCAGGCTGACGGGAACCATAAAAAATTAATTATCAGTATTATCGGTAATTAAAGCAGTGAGTTCAGCCCGCTCGGCAGCCAGCATTTCAAACGTAGCAGCCTCCAAATTTAACCGCAAAACAGGTTCGGTGTTGCTCGCCCGCACATTAAACCACCCCCACTCAAAGCCCATCCACAAACCATCCAAACGCGAAGTCTCGCACGCGGCAACCTGGTAATACGTTTCAACTCGTTTCACCGCCGCTTCTTTATCTTCTACTTCAAAGTTAATTTCGCCGGAATGAAAATATTTTTTAAATGGCGCCACAATTTGGCTGAGCGGGCGCTGTTCCCGGGTAAGTAATCTCAACAGATACAGGAGCGCAAAATCAGAACACTCCAAATCGTACAAATCATGAAAATATAAATGCAACGACAATTCACTGCCAAACTGAGCGTTATTTTCCTTCATTAATTTCTTGATGTTGGCATGGCCAACCGGGCATTTGCTAACTGTACCAGCCCCCGCCGCCTGCCACACTTCTGGGACAATCTGGCTGGAACGCAAATCGTAAAGCATTGTGGCGCCAGGATGGTTACGCAGGACCTCTAAACCAAGCAATGCTCCGACATACGAAGATTCCACCACGTGGCCCTGTTCATCAACCAGGCCGAAACGATCACAATCCCCATCCAAAGCGAAGCCAAAGTCAGCCAGATTTTTTACCACTGCTTGTTGCAGATCACGCAGGGTATCTTCTTTGAGCGGATTAGCCTCATGATTCGGAAATCGGCCGTCCGGCTCCAGATACAAATACTCCACTTCAATCGGCAGTGATTGCAAAATCCTTGGTAAGGTCACTTTCGCCATCCCATTCCCCGCGTCAACCACAATACGCAGCGGGGCGATATGGCTTGGCTCCACTAGTTTAAACAAAACGGATTTATAATCATTAAAAACGTCTTTAGCACTTACCGACCCAACCCGTTCCGGCGGGAGAAAAATGGCCGTACGACAATCACGTAAAGCCACGCCCGGCACCGGCAACCCGTTACCAAGGGTCATTTTAAAACCGTTGTACTCAGCCGGATTGTGACTCGCCGTGACCATAATCCCCCCGGCGTGCTCCGGGTAATGAGCGCAGGCAAAATTAAACAGCGGGGTAGAAGTCAGGCCAATATCAACCACGTTGAGGCCGGCATCACACACACCACGCATGGCTGCCGCGTGAAACTCAAGGCTCGATAAACGCATATCATACCCCAACACTACCGCCTGGCCAGCTAATTCCGCCTGGGGTAGCTGTTTTTTTAAGTACTCCGCGAAATAACGCCCCACTCGGTAGGCCAAATCAGCCGAAAGCTCAGTCTCAACCAAGCCGCGGATATCATACGCTTTAAAAATTTTTTCTGGAATTTCCATAGTTTTTTTCGTTGACTAAACAACAAAAAAATTGTATACTAAGCGCTAATAAAAGTCCATTCTATTATGAACATTCTTGAACGTTTTTCCAGTCATTTACGCGAAACACTGGCCCGCGCTATCCGCCTGGCTACCGAACTCAAAAATAAAGAGGTTGAGCCTCTTCATTTGTTGTTTGCGTTATCCGTCCAAAAGGGTTCGTTGGCAGCCGAACTCATCGGGCGTTTTAAAATCACCCCCCAAACCCTGGAACAAGCCCTGGTAAATTTGCCTGGCAAAAAAACAGAACGGCCTGCCCTCTTAAACGCGGCCGTCACCATGGAAGTCACCCCACTCAGCAGGAGTGCAAAAACAGCCTTGGAAAAGGCTTTGTTTGTGGCCGAAGAATATCACCATACCTACGTTGGTTCGGAGCATCTGTTGGCCGGGTTACTCTCTATTGCCGATCCAGGAATCCAACAGGTGTTTAAAGTGCATCAAGTCAAATCAGCGGATTTGCAAAAACAACTCGATACCATCCTCGGCAACGCTTCTCACTTCCCCCAACTAAAAGAAATCAACGAGCTGGCCGATCGCTTACAAGAAAACCTGGGGGGCGAACACGATCATCCAGCAATGCCGGGCGGAGCCAACAACCGTCGTGGCAACGCCAAAGAACCGGCTCTTGACTATTTTGCCACCGAGCTAACCGCCCCCGAAATGCAGCCCGATCTGGACCCTCTTATCGGGCGCGAAGCCGAAATCGAACGAGTGGTTCAAATTATCTGTCGCCGAACCAAAAATAACCCCGTGCTACTGGGCGAACCCGGGGTGGGGAAAACAGCCATTGTTGAAGGTTTGGCTAAACGCATTGTCGAAGGCAACGTGCCCGACATGCTGCTCAACAAAAAAATTTATGCGCTGGATTTAGCCATGCTCATTGCCGGTACTATTTACCGCGGTGAATTTGAAGCCCGCCTGCGCCAGGTAATCGACGAAGTTTCCGCCGACCCGGATGTGATTTTATTTATTGACGAAGTGCACAACATCGTGGGAGCAGGGAGTAACCAGGGCACCCTGGACGCCGGTAACATCCTCAAACCTGCTTTGGCTCGCGGGCAAATCCGCTGTATTGGCGCCACCACGCCCGCTGAATTTAAAAAATACATTGAAAATGATGCCGCGTTGGAACGCCGATTTCAACCGATCCAGGTCAACGAACCAAGTGTTGAATCAACAATTGCGATCCTTAAAGGAATCAAAAAAAACTACGAAGAACACCATCGCGTTAGCATCACTCCCGAAGCGATTGAACTGGCGGTACGGCTCGCCGAGCGTTACATCACGAATAAATTTTTCCCCGATAAAGCTATCGACCTGATCGACGAAACCGCGGCGGCCAAGCGCCTCACGCTCAAAGCGCCCGCGTGGCAAAGTAAAATCAGCCTGCTGAAGCGGCAGTTGGAAAAAACTATATTGGCCAAAGAAACTGCGGCAGCGGCCGATGATTTTAAAGCAGCGGTAAAACACAAAACCGAAGAAGATCGTCTGGAAGCGGCGCTGACCAAAGCCGAACAATCCACCGCTAACCAGACCATCAAAATGTTGGGCGCAATCACCGGACGCGATGTTATCGACCAGTTGGCCAAAATTACCGGCGCCGCTCCAGCCGAAATCATGCTCGAAGCAAAAAATGATTTGCTTGATTTAGGCAACCGCCTCAAAAAGAAAATTATCGGCCAAAACCAAGTCATCGACCAAGTGGTCCACGGCTTGCAGCAAGCACGTCTCGGCCTCGGCAGCCCCAACCGGCCTTTAGCCTCGTTCTTATTTGTAGGCGAAAGCGGCGTGGGGAAAACAGAGCTCGCCAAAGCAATTGCCGGCGCGCTATACCCTGGCAAAAACGCGCTCATCAAACTAAACATGAGCGAATACAACGAAGCCTTCGGTGTCTCGAAACTGCTCGGCTCTCCTGCTGGCTATGTGGGCTACAAAGAAGCCAATTCATTTACTGATCAAATAAAAACTAATCCACATAGCGTGGTATTGTTCGATGAAATAGACAAAGCCCATCGCGAAGTGGCCCGCTTATTACTACAAATTCTGGAAAACGGCGAAATTAATGATGCCACCGGTAAAAAAATTTCATTGCGGCAGGCTATCATCATCCTCACTACCACTGCCGCTTCCGGCGAAGCCAAAAAAGGCGCCCTAGGCTTTGGTGGCGCTCATGCCAAGCCCCAAGAAATCCAAAGTCGTTTGATGGAAAAATTAAAAGAACAATTCTCCCCCGAAATAATCAATCGCCTAGATCAAGTGGCGCTCTTTAACCCACTCGACAAAGAAACCCTGGCGCAAATCGCGACGCTCGAAATTTCCGAACTGAATGATCGGCTCAAACGGTACCACACCGCCATCAAAGTTAACTCACCTACCCTGGCGTGGCTGCTCAAAGACATCACTCCCGAAAATAGCGGGGCTCGCGAAGTACGCCGCTTGGTTAAAGCGCAAGTAGAACGTTTAATCGCCGAACTTCTCTTAAATGATACGGTGAAAAACCAATACCATTTGCGCGTGCTTAAAAACGAATTAGCCCTGCGTTGATTAATCAACTAAAATATGGCGCTATGGCCGAAAATAATCTGGCCACAACGGCGCGGTCTTCCCCGCCAGAATTAAATGCTCCCCCAAAAACCGAAGAAACCCCCCTCATTCGCGATGAAGCAGAGGGTGTTCAGCCAAAAACTGCCGAATCTCAAAACCTTGGCGCGCCCCCAGAGATAGCCGATGATGAGCAAGACGAAGCCGCCGGCGCAACCGAAGGAGCGCGCCAACAAGCAGTCGCTCGGGGCCGGGGCGTAAATCAAAATGGTCTGGTGCGTGGAATTTTAGCCATCAAAAACCGCAAAGAGATTAAAAAATTAAACCGCCAAAAAAAGGAAAATGAAAAAACCTTGCGTAAAAAAAATCGCCGGTTATTTTCCTTAAAATCAAAGCTGCTATTCCAAGAGCTGCGCATTGCCGGTGAAGCGCTCACCGGGATTGGTTTGATCCCAGCCGCCATCGAAGTCGTTCGGGCGTTTCGAAAAAACAAAAACATAAAACAGTTGCGAAAAGAAATAAAAAATCTAAAAGCCGATCAAACTGCTCTGGACAGCAAAATTGCGAAATTGTTGAGCTTGTGGCAAAGCGCCAGCTATACCAATAATCCGGCCACCCCAAACCAGAACCGGGAGGCGGCTTAAGCAAAATTGTGCTATTATTATAAAGATAATTTCTTATTGTATAGTGCCCTTGTATGTCCCCGACGCTTAAAAAAATACTCCTGATCATTGGCTTTAGTATCGTCGTCGCGTTAATAGGCGCGGGGCTGTATTTGATATTTGTCAAAAAACCAACCACACTCCCTCCAGGAACTACCGGCACGGCGGGGCCCGGCACCACCGGTCAATTGCCCGCGGCGGGCGAACGACCAACCACGCTCACCACTCCCGGCGCCGGAGAAATACCCGGGACATTGCCGACGGCAGCCACCATCCCTGGCGAAGTTCCCGGCTTTTTCCAGGCTGAACCGGTAAAGCAGCTTACTCCCGAACTGGCCCTGTTCACCTCTCTAAATAATCAAGGGACGGTTCGCTATCAGAACCCGAGTGATGGAAAATTTTACCAAATAACTGGCGACGGAAGCATTCGGGCTCTTTCCGATCAAGCTTTCTACGATGTCAGCAAAGTAACTTGGGCCAAAAATAAGAACCAGGCCGTGCTTGAATACCCGGATAATTCTAAAATTATCTACAATTTTGAATCGCAAAAACAAGTAACCCTTCCCAAACACTGGCAAGAATTTTCTTTTGCGCCCGAAGGCAGCGAGATCGCCGCCAAAAGCATCGCTTTATCTCCTGAAAATCGCTGGCTGGTCACCGTTAAAGACGATGGTACCGGCACCCAACTAATCGAACCACTCGGCAATAACGCGGCCAAAGTAACCGTTGACTGGTCTCCCAGTCGGCAAACCGTTGCGCTATCCCAAACCGGCGAGCCGCTCGGCGCGGACCGGCGCGAGGTGCTGTTTGTGGGCTTACATGGCGAAAATTTTAAATCAACGGTTGTCGAAGGAACCAACCTGGTTTCACAATGGTCCCCCACCGGCCAACGACTACTCTACAGCGTGGTAAGCCAGCGCAACAGCTTTAAACCAGAGCTATGGGTGGTTGATGCCTACGGCGACCAAATTGGCGGCAGCCGCCAGGCGCTGCAAGTAAACACCTGGGCCGATAAGTGTGCTTTTGGGGGTGAAAACACCCTGTACTGCGCTATCCCCCAAGAACTGCCCAACGGCGCCGGAATGGCCCGCGAAATTTCCGATGGCACGCCCGACGATGTGTATAAAATTGACCTAACAACCGGGCTTAAAACTCCGCTCTCGCTCGGCAACAATAGCTATCATGTCGGGACAATCTCCTACGATAAAACCAGAAATAAAGTAATTTTCACCGATCCTAACCAAGCGGGAATTTTTGAAATCAACCCTTAAACAGCAATATGCCCGAACAACACCGTCGGCTTTTTATCTTTATTTTTGCCCTATTAGTGGTTACTCTCGGATTGCTCGCCTTGCGGCTTAAAAAAGCCGCCGAAATTGTTGTTAAACCCGATGACACGCCGATTATTTCACCGGGTTTTGCCCCTATCCCACCCGATCCTAAAGAATACATTCTCGGCAGCCCCGGCGCACCGTTGACCGCCACAGTGTTTCTGGATTTCAGTTGCGCGGAGTGTCGTAGCCTCTACCAAACACTACAGAGCTTTGTTCGCAGCAACCCCAAAAATATCCGCTTAATTTGGAAAGACGCTCCAGGCTCATCACTTCTGTTAAAAAGTGCCGAAAAAGCTCATGTTGCCGCCTGGTGCGCCGGAGAACAAGGGCGTTTCTGGCACTATGCCGACGCGATCTTTGCTGACAAAAATAACTGGCACGAAGATAAATTGCCGGTTTTAGCCGCCAACCTTAAATTAGATTTGCCGCGCTGGAACGCGTGCCGCGCTGGAACCGAAGCAAAAACAGCCGTTGAAAACTCCAGAGCCCTATTTAAGAGCCTGGGCTTATCTTTTACGCCCGTGCTATTCGTAAATAATCGTCTCATCAACCTCAACAAAGACATTAATATTGAGGAGCTGCTGGCCTCATTTACGACCTCCCTGTAATTGTATGACCGAGCGCGGCAAAAAAATTATTTTCCTCGCGGCTCTCCTGGTAGCAAGCCTTACTCCCCTCGCAGTGGCCAAGGCCGGCTTATGCCATTGCCACAGTTATGACCGCTACCAGAACGGCAACGTTCCCTCGCTACGCGTAATTCCGAATGAATTCTTGGAAAAATTCCGCGACCAACCGCTGACGAAGCGAGCCGACTGCGATGAAATCGTCCGCTTGCGGTCGCTGACCAGTATCCCTTTCAGGGAGTATGGCAAATGCGAATACCTAGATGCCCAGCTCTGTCAGGGCGTGCCCTGCTTCCCAAGTTCCAAAGCCTGCACCACCGCTGCCGACTGCCGGGGCTACGGAGGGGTCGGGGAATGCTTGAAACAAACCTGTTTTTTTGATCAAGCCGCTTCCGAAGGATTCAAAAACCAGCCATCAATTCTGGGTATTAAAGCTGATTTAAAGCTGGCTCCCACCTACCATCCAATTGTCAAAATCCCCTTTGTCAGCTTCAGCGATTTGGACAAGCAGGTTGATTCCGAAGGGTACATCCAGCTGCCCTGGATTGGCGAATTCCTGGCTGGCATCTATAAGTACGGCATCGTTGTGGCCAGCATCGTGGCCTCGGTAATTATTATTGTGGCCGGCCTACGAGTAATTATGTCCGCCGGAGGCGAAGAAAAAGCCGAGGGCTATAAAAGCATTACCCACGCAATTATCGGGTTGGGCCTGGTTTGGGGTTCATACGCCATCTTGTATACGGTTAGCCCGAACTTGGTAAATTTTAAAACCTTGCGGATTAAATATATTGAACGCGAAGATTTAAAGGTTGATGATCATTCCTGCGACGATTTAACCGATTGCCCAGACCAACAAAAACAGGCCGTACCTATCACCAAAGGAG
>JAHFHZ010000011.1 GCA_023246715.1 Candidatus Magasanikiibacteriota bacterium
CCGTTACTTGGTAGGTTTTTCCGCTATAATGGCGATACACGCCAAGCAGTGATTGGTCCATAAAAAGCATCTTATTAAAGATAACAGAATCCGTTAGGATTCTGTATATCACATCGTGCCCGAAGAGAGAATCGAACTCTCATGACCTTGCGGCCGCGGGATTTTGAGTCCCGTGCGTCTACCAATTCCGCCATCCGGGCAGTTAAGCACCAATATGGTAGTCAAATTTGGGTTCCCTGTCAACAATATGTTATGCTGAACCAACAAAGTGTTCAACTATGATTATTTCGGTAGTAAATCAAAAAGGCGGTGTCGGAAAAACCACCACCGCCGTCAACCTGGCCGCGGCACTCGCCGAAACTGGCAAATTTGTGCTGCTGGTAGATCTTGATCCGCAGGGTAATGCCACCTCTGGCCTCGGTCTTAAAAAAGACAATTTGCCCCAGGGGCTGTACCACAGCTTAATGGGCCTGGCCAGGCTGCACGACGTAGTGCTCAACACCGCCCACGCCGGCTTGCGCGCCGTTCCAGCCACCCCTGATTTGGCTGGCGCCAACATTGAATTAGTGAACGTTGCCGGGCGCGAAAACAAGTTGGCTGATATTTTGTCCGAAGTTTCGCATGCCTACGATTATATTATTATCGATTGCCCGCCATCGCTCGGCTTGCTCACGCTTAACGGCCTGGTGGCCGCCGACCGCGTTATTATTCCCGTGCAGGCTGAGTATTACGCGCTCGAAGGCTTGGGCCAGCTGTTAAAAACCATTGAACTGGTTCAAAGCAACCTCAAAGCCGAACTCACGGTGCTTGGCGCGGTGGTTACCATGTTCGATAGTCGCAACCGCTTGTCCGACGAGGTCATGCAGGAGCTCTATAAATTTTTCCCGAGCACTATTTTTCGCTCCGTGATTCCGCGCTCCGTGCGCCTGGCCGAAGCGCCCAGCTTTGGGCAAAGTATTTTTCATTACGAACCTGGCGGCAAGGGCGCCAAAGCCTACGAACGGCTGGCCCGCGAGCTGCTCGATTATTTGGAAAACTAATTTGTTTTCGTATGTCCCTTGGCCGCGGCCTCAGCGCCTTGATTACCCCGACAACCGATCATAACAAATCTTCCCTCGCCGCTCGTTCGGGCGACGCGCGGTTGTGGACCGTGCCAGTAAACGAAGTGCACCCCGACAAATTCCAGCCTCGGCGCCATTTTGCTCCTGCCGAGCTTGATGAACTAGCCGCATCCATCAAACAGCATGGCGTGTTGCAGCCGCTCTTGGTGGCCGAAGAACCAACCGGCGGCTACCGGCTCATTGCCGGCGAACGCCGCTGGCGCGCGGCTCAGCTCGCTGGCCTCGCGACGGTGCCGGTGATCGTTAAACAACTCGCCGACCGCCAAAAGCTGGAAGTCGCCTTGATCGAAAATATTCAGCGCGCCGATCTTACCCCGCTGGAAGAAGCCAGCGCCTACGAACGCTTAATCAAAGAATTTAATCTCACCCAGGAACAAGTCGCCGCGCAAGTAGGCAAGAGTCGCCCGGTGGTGGCCAACATGCTGCGCCTGTTAACTTTGCCCATGCCAGTGCAAGACGCGCTCACCAACGGCAAAATCAACATGAGCCAAGCGCGCACGCTGTTGGCATTGCCCGGCGCGTCCCAACAGCTTGAACTGCTTTCTTCCATGCTCGGGCAGAAAATAACCGTGCGGGAATTAGAGCAACAAGTCCGCTCGCGCAGCACTCCACGCGTTGTTGCTCACCCCAACGCCAATCTGGAATACCTGGAAACAAAACTCCGCCAGGCGCTCGGCGCCAAAGTACGGATTGCCGATCAAAAAGGGCGGGGGACAATCACCATTCACTATCATTCGCCCGAAGAACTCAAAGAACTCGCTAAACGCCTTGGCCTTGAATAACACATAACTGATTGCAATAAAATAAGCGCCACTTCGGCGCTTATTTTATTATCGATAATTATTTTTTCTTGGGCAAGATATACTTTAACCAGTTATTGAGCGAAGTATTTTTGAGGCTACTTTTAATATGCGTTTTAGCGTGATGAGTTTTTACGATCTTTAACCAGTCTGGGCTTGCGCCCTTGCGGTTTTTATCGGTAATCACCGCCACCACGTCGCCGCTTTTAAGCGGCGTATCCAGGCTCACCAATTGATCGTTCACCCTTACCCCCGAGCACTTATTGCCGATCTCGGAGTGAATATGATAGGCAAAATCAATTGGCGTGGCGTTCTCGGGCAGATCGATCACGTCGCCCCGCGGCGTGAACACGAAAATCCGGTTCTGGAAAAAATCTACTTTTAATTCATCCACGTCGGATAAATTCACTAGTACTTCCTGTTGGATTTTCGCCAACTCTTTGGCCCAGCCAATATCCTTGGCCGGCAGTTTCGCTCCGCGCTCGTCGTAATGCCAATGTGCGCCCACGCCGTATTCCGCTTCTTCGTGCATCGCTTTGGTGCGAATTTGGAATTCCACCACTCGGCCATCTTCGGCAAACACGGTGGTGTGCAGCGAGCGGTAGCCATTGGGCTTGGGCTGCGCGATATAATCCTTCACCCGGCCTTTCAACGGCCGCCACAGTTTGTGCACGATCCCCAGAGCCGCGTAACAATCGCTCATGTCTTCTACGATGATGCGTAACGCGATGATGTCGTAGACCTGCTCTTTTTCCCAGCCCTTTTTAACCAGTTTTTGATATAAGCTGTACAATTGCTTTTTTCGCCCATGCACATCCAAGACCCGAACCCCGTTCTTGGATAGTTCCGCACGAATCATCCCCATAATTTTTTCCAAGTACGCTTCTTGGCCCGCCAAAAATTTGTCCCGCATCTCTTTCACCCGGCTAAATTCTTTGGGGTGTAAATGTTGAAACGACAAATCTTCCAGCATGCCCTTAAACTCGGCCATGCCGAGGCGGTTGGCAATCGGCGCGTAAATTTCCATGCTTTCCATCGCCACGCGCTGCCGTTTTTCTTTGGGCAAGGCATCGAGCGTCGACAAATTGTGCACCCGATCAGCAAATTTAATAATCATCACCCGCACGTCTTCGGCCATCGCCACGAACATTTTGCGCAGATTTTCAATGTAGCGTTCCACTCCACGGTATTTGAGTTTACCTAATTTAGTCACCCCGCGGAGCATCGCCGCGGTGTCTGCGCCAAAGTTTTTCTCAATCTCCTCGATCGTCACCTGGGTGTCTTCGGGCACGTCATGCAAGAGCGCGCCCACCACCAGGCTCGGATCAATTTTAAGTTTCGCCAATAAAAAAGCTGCCGCCAGTGGGTGTACAATGTATGGCTCGCCCGACTTGCGGAGCTGTCCCTGGTGGGCGTCGGCGGCGAAATCATAGGCCAATTTAATCATTTCGGTATCGGCCGGCCGATAGGTTTTGACCTCGTTGATCAAGTCATCAATGGTGAGCGTGCTTGGCAGGATGTCGGCGTAAAGTAGGGGCATAGGCCTGTATCTTAGCCCGTTTTATTACTCTTGACAAATTCATTAATTTATGCTATACTGTACTTGTGATACTAAGGAATGACCTTAACGCCAACACACCACCCGGCCTTTAAAAGTCGGGTGATGCTGTTTTTATACAAAACAAATCCAGCTTAAGTTAAAATGATTAGGTGTTTATCTCGAGGCTGTAATACTTGACAGAAACAGCCGTTTCTACTATAAGAACCCTGCTGTTCCGGGCAAATTCCGGAAAAAGGAGCACGACCATGATTGGAAGAACACTGTCCCTGTGCCTCATCGCTCTGGCCGCTGCCTGCGCCACCATTCCGAAGGCGCTGCCGCGGAATCAGGATGATCCTGCCGCGGCCGACCAGTTCATCTTCGCTGAGCCCGGTACGGTGGCGATCTACAAGCACTACGACGGCCCCCACGCGCTCTACGCCACCCCCAGCCTGTACCAGGGTCGGGTGGTGATGCGCCAGCAGGTCTGCTTCAACACCCGCTCGTTCGGGGTGATGGTGCTGACCCCCTACACCGCCAATGGTCAGTCGCCCCTCCTCGTGAGGCAGCAGTGGCCCGACACCACCGTCACGCCCGAGGGCAAACTGGTGGTCAAGCTGCCGCCCACGGTCAAGCCCGGGCACGAGGTGCTGGTCCGGATGTTCTGCGCGGGCGGCGAGTTTGGCCCGTACGACATCACAAACGTCGAGAGGTCGCCAGTATCGCTCGCGCTCGCGATGCAGGCTCCGTCGATCCCCGCGCCAAACGCATCGATGGGCAGCCGCCAGTGGACGGGAGTGCTCCGCTCGGTGAGTGTGCCTGACGGTCAGGGCGACCGCGCTTACGCCGCCCTCCTGCGGTAGATCGGCCGCGTACGCTCGTCTTTCCCCACGAACAGCTTCTCCCCCTGTTTTAATAAGCAATAGTAAAACAGGGGGAGATTCAGAAAATATCTACCAAACATTGCTAATATAGGTGAGTTGTGGTAGATTTTGCGTGTAGGTCTCAATCGGACCTTAGTATCACCTATGGCATTCAAGGCTTCCGTTGAGCCTACATCAAAAAAACAGTCCTTGGCGGGACTGTTTTTTAGTTATCACAGAAGTTTTTAAGCCTCGGGTGCTGGGGTAGTAGTGGCCGGTTCCGGGGCAGCGGCGCTGTAGCCGCATTCTTTGCTGCTGCATTTCACCGTGCCCTTTGGGCCGTAAACCACGGGCTGTTTGCAGTTCGGGCACGATTCGCCGGTTGGCTTATTCCACAGCGCGAACGAGCATTCCGGGTAACGGTTGCAGGCAAAAAATATCCGGCCTCGTTTGCTTTTCTTTTGCACCAATTCGCCCTCTTTGCAGCTAGGACATTTTACCTTGGTGCTGATTTCAATTTTTTTAATGAATTTGCAGTCCGGGTATTTTGAGCAGCCCAGAAACGGCCCAAATCGCCCGCGCTTCACGCTCATCGGCGCGCCGCACAGCTCGCATTTTTCGTTGGCGTATTCCGCTGGCAGGGCCGCGGTCGGGTCGCCGGGGAGTGGTTTGGTGCTTTTGCATTCCGGGTAGCCCGTGCAGGCAAAAAATTTTCCGAAGCGGCCAAATTTAATTACCATCGGCTTGCCGCATTTTTCGCACACTTCGCTACTGGCTTCTTCGGTCAACTCTTTTTTATTGAGTTCTTTGTCTTTCAGCTCAAGCGTTTTTTTAAAGGGTGTATAAAAAGCCTCAATCACCGGTTGCCATTTTTTTTCGCCCTCCGCGATCCGGTCTAAATCTTCTTCCAGTTCGGCGGTAAATTGATAGTCTACGATCGTCGGGAAATGTTCCACCAACAGATCGTTCACCAAAAACGCCATGTCGGTTGGGAAGAGTTTTTTGCGCTCGTCGCGCTGCACGTAGCCGCGGTCTTCAATCGTCGAAATAGTCGGCGCGTAGGTGCTGGGGCGCCCAATGCCATATTCTTCGAGCGCCTTTACCAGGCTCGCGTCCGAATAGCGTGCCGGGGGCTCGGTAAAATGCTGGTCTTTGGTCAGGCCGTTGCAGGTAATCCGTTCGCCATCCGGCAATTCCGGCAAAAAGTTTTCTTTGGTTTTTTCCGGGTAGAGCGCCAAAAAACCATCAAAGACAACATTTTGCCCGGTGGCGCGAAACAGGTACTCGTTAGCGCTTTGAATATCCATGCTCACCGATCGCACTTGGGCCTCGGCCATCTGCGTCGCCACCGCGCGTTTCCAAATCAGCGTATAGAGCTTCAACTGGTTCGGTTCCAAATGACCTTTCAGCGTATCGGGTGTCCGGGCCGCTTCGCTCGGGCGGATTGCTTCGTGCGCTTCCTGCGCGTTTTTATTTTTGTTTTTATACGCGCGCGGCTCGCTCAGCGCGTATTTGTCGCCGTGCAGGGCAATAATTTCGGCTTTCGCGTCCAAAAGAAATTTTTCCGACAAATTCACCGCGTCGGTACGCATATAGGTAATCAAACCCACGTGGCCTTCGCTGCCCAGTTCAATGCCTTCGTACAATTGCTGGGCCAGCCGCATCGTTTGTTTTGCCGAAAAGCCCAGCGTGTTGTTGGCCTCTTGTTGCAAGGTCGAGGTGGTAAATGGGGCGGGGGGTGTGCGTTTGCTTTGTTTTTCTTCACTAGCCGCAACCGTATAGGTCTGGCCCTGCAGCGCGGCTAAAATAGCGTCAGCCGCCGCCGCGCTCGGCAAATCAAATTTATCAAATTTTTTGCCTTTGTGCGCGTGCAGGCTAGCGGGGAACTCAGCGGCTTTTTTTCCGCTCGCGGTAAACAGTCCTTCAATGCTCCAATATTCCTGGGGAACAAACTTTTTGATTTCCCGTTCGCGCTCCACTACCAGGCGCACCGCCACCGATTGCACGCGGCCGGCCGACAAACCCTTGGCCACCTTACGCCACAGCAGCGGCGATAATTCATAGCCAACTAAACGGTCCAAAACGCGTCGGGCCTGCTGGGCATCTACCAGTTTTAAATCCAAACCGCGCGGATGTTTCAGCGCTGCCTCAATGGCCGTTTTAGTAATTTCATGAAACGTAATTCGTTCGGCCTTGCTCGGATCAATGCCTAAAATTTCAGCCAGGTGAAACGAGATCGCCTCTCCTTCGCGGTCCTCATCCGTCGCGAGTAGTACCTGGTCAGCTTTGCTGGCGGCGGCCTTTAATTCTTTCACTACGGCGGTTTTGTCGCGGTTCACCACGTAGCTCGGTTTAAACCCATGTTCCACGTCCACGCCCAGCTTACTTTTTGGCAAGTCGCGTACATGGCCAAACGAAGAAACTACTTTATAACGAGAGCCCAAAAACTTACCAATGGTTTTGGCTTTCGTGGGAGATTCAACAATAACGAGGGCTTTTTTCATAGAATAGTTACGATAATACGCCGTTTTGACGCTTATGTCAACCGTATGGTTTAATATCCGCTAAGTGTATAGGGGCTTTGCGCCTTGAACACCGTAGTTATTCATCATTATTTTTAACTTATGTCCCGAGGGGTGAAGGCGATAATTTTGACGCTGGTCCTGTTCTTGCTATTGGGCGGGTACGCGGCCTGGCGTTGGCGGGGTTTAGCGTTTGATGACGGACCACAACCAGCGGCTAATTCCGACCTTAACATTATTAATAAACCAACCAGCGGTTTAACGCAGATCGTCTATCGCGGCCGGGTGGTCGGCGAATTGCCTACGGCTTTGGGTACGTATCAAGTAAATACCGTGCGCCGCACCGATCGTTTTGCCTATTTTGAGCATTGTCCTAAAGAAGCCGCCGGGTACCTGCTGTTCGGTGTCTGCCCGCGGAAAATTTATCGTTTAAATTTAAATACGTTTGGCTTTAACAACGTGCTCGGGACTGATTCGGCCGACTTGGCCGAAGATATCTCGCCGGACGAAACGTTGGTAGCGGCTGGCCGGGCCGCCAGTGGAAACCAAGGCGTAGAACTACAAGTGTACCTGAAACAAATCGACGGCGCGGAAGAAAAGGCGTACCCAGTATTCGGGGGGTTCACGCAGCTGGGCGACCTGCATTTTTCGCCAGACGGCACGCGCCTCGCTTACGCGCTCGCCATCGGTAACCCCGGCAGCGAGGGTGGCGTGGTCGGCATGCTCAGCCTAACCGATGGACGCAATGAAGTTGTCGCCAGCAGTACCGTGCCCGGGGTTTATTACCGCGTGAAAGGGTGGAAAGACAACAACGTCGTGCAATACGATGAATCACGTATCCAAAATTAAATCTCCGCACGCCTAGGTATATGGAAAAATTGCCCCAGCCGCACGCCGCTCTAATTTTTTTTGCCGAGGGCAGCTCTAAGCTCGCTCGCTAAAAAAAGCGACCCGGTAACGACCAAGAGATCGTTTTTTTTGAGCTTACGTTTGCTCCACGCCAGCGCCACTAGGGGATCCAGAAACGGCTCTATGGTTCTGCCTGGCCAGCTGGCCCGAATTTGCCTGGCAAGTTCCATCGGCGAGGCTGCTTTGCGGAAAAGGTTTTGCGAAAAGCGCGTGCAGGCCACGCTTCTGGGATTCAGGTTCATCAGTAAGCGGAGCATCCGCGCGATCGCTTTGTCCGCCGAGAAACCAATCAGCAGGTGGATCGCGCCGTGTTTTCTCCTCCCGGGGGTCTGTTGCGCCAGAGCGCGGATCGCGGCGACCGTGCTTTTAATTTTATCCGGATTATGCGCCCCATCAAGAATTATCCGCGGGGTTTGCTGAATAGTTTCAAAACGCAGCGGTAAGCGCACGCTCCCCAGGCCCCGCTGAATTGCCCTCTCGGGAATACCCAACGCCCTGGCCGCGCTGATCACGAGGGCCGCGTTTGAAACCTGGTGTTGTCCAAGCCCGGGGGGCAGGTGGTAAGTGCCCCCGGCAAAATTAAAAGCGCCCTGTTCATCGGCGTGTGTTTGGCGGGGGACGCTCACCTGGGTAAACGTGGCGCGCCGTCGGGTACACTCCGCGCTAAAAATAGCCCGTAGTTTTGGATTTTTTTCAGCCGTAAAAAATTTTGTCGGCCCGGTTACGATGCCGATTTTTTCGCGGGCGATGTCAGTTTTTGTGGGGCCGATCAAGGCCACGTGATCAAGGCCAATATTGGTAATAATCGCCGCGTCTTTATGCGGAATAATATTGGTGGCGTCGTTTCGCCCGCCCAAGTATACTTCCAAAACCGCAAAGCTGACCCGGCGCGCCGCGAAAAATAAAAATCCAAGCGCGGTGAGTACCTCAAAATATGACGGCAGGTCATAGGGGCTCACGCGGATGTAGTGTTCCAGAGTCGTTTTGATTCGCTCCGTGTGCTTGGCAAGCTCCGAGCGGCTGATGCTCTGCCCATTCACTTCAAAGCGCGTCAAAAGCGGGTCAATTCCCGGCGAGGTAACAAGCCCCGTGGTGTGGCCTGAGCGCTCAAGCACCCGGGCCATCATAATCGCCACCGATCCTTTGCCGCTCGTGCCTGTCACGTGCACATAATGTGGGATCTTTTTTTCAGGATTCCTGAGGAGTTTCAATAAAAATCCCAGGCGCTGCAAATAGACCCCGGCTGCTCGGGGGCTTTTGAGATATTCACGCCGCGCAACCGCATTGAGTGAAAACAAAAATTGTTCTGCTTCGGCGTAGTTCATAGCGTTGCTTAGCATAACGCAGGGATGGCCCAAACGTCAACAGCCGCCGACGTTGCGCGAACACAAATAAAAATCCGCCTCGCGGCGGATTTGTAAGTGTTTATTTTTTTTCTTCCAGCTTGCGTTTAAAGCTGGGTTTGCGCAGATAGTTGAGTTTAGCGCGGCGCACCACGAAAGATTTTACCGGTTCAATTTTGGCCACCACCGGCGAATGGATCGGGAAGATTTTTTCCACGCCTATTCCGTCGGAAACTTTGCGCACCGTAATCGTGGCGCCAGGTTCGGTGCCGTGGCGCAGGGCGATAATCGTTCCTTCGTAAATCTGGATACGTTCTTTTTCTTCGCCTTTGGTGTTAGTTTCTTTGATTTTTTGATGTACCTTGACCACCATGCCGGGCTTCAGGGCTGCCGGGGCGGTTTTCTGGGCTTCTTCCATATAAATAATGTTGAACAAATTTTAAGTGCTGGTAATCAAGCTAAAAGCCCGCTTACTATACGCCTAGCCAATTTTTTTGTCAATGGATGCCTGTTCCCGAATGGCTGGAGCCACAATCCTCGAGATTTGTTCAATAGTTTCGGATAGTTTACCTTCTTCATTAACGATTTGATGCTGAAAACGGTCTTTTTTGGCCAATTCTATCTCGGCCGATTTGAGCCGAGCCTGGAAGTTACCTTCGGTCATTTCACCGCGATTTTTGATATGGTCTACCATCTGCTCATGCGATTCCGGCAGCAGAAAAGCCGTGATGCACGAACCGGGGAATTCACCCATCAGCTGTTCGGCGCCCTGCACGTCGATGTTAAAAATTACCGGGTGTTCGTTAAGCGCGCGCAGTGTTTCGGCGCGATCCGTGCCGTATAAATCGCCATGTACTTCGGCCCATTCCAAAAAATCGCCACGTTTGCCTTTGGCCAAAAATTCGTCGCGGCTAACGTAATACATTTTTTTATCTTCACTCGAAAACTCCCGGGGACGCCGCGTGGTATAGGTAACGCTTGAGCGCAGCACGGGGAACGTTTTAAGCAGGGCCTTGGCGACCGTGGTTTTGCCCACCCCTGCCGGGCCGCTGATAATAATAAGAGGGTGCATAAAAAAGCTACTAAACTAGCCGCTAACTAAGCAAAGTTAAAAAATGTTCCAACTCCGCGGGGAGTTTGGACGAAAATTGTTCGCGGTTGCCGTCCAAATCTATAAAAGATAATTTGGCCGCGTGTAAAAATAAGCGCCCCAGGCGTTCATCCCAGACCCGTTTTTGGGCACGCTTTATGTATAACGGGTCGCCCACTACGGGGTGGTTGTAGGCCAGCAAATGAACGCGAATTTGATGCATGCGCCCCGTGTGAATCCGCACCTGTAATAAACTAAAATTCACAAAACGTTGCTCGACCAAAAATTCCGTCAGCGCTTCTTTGCCCTGGGTAGTGGCTTCACCCCGATGCGTCGTGGGCCTGGCCGCCATCCGGTCGCTGGTTTCGGAGCGGGTAATTGGAAAGTCGATGGTCACTTCATCGCGCGCCACTCGGCCGTGCACCAAAACTATATATTCCTTTTCAATCGTTCGGTTCTTAAATTGGTGCTTTAAATGATCGAACATTTTTTGTGTTCGCGCGACCACCAGCAAACCAGAGGCTTCTTTATCCAGCCGATGCACGATTCCGGGGCGAACAGGATCATCGCCCACTCCGGCAAGTTCGGGATATTGTTTAAGCAATCGGCCCGAGAGCGTGTCGGCCTCTTCGGCCATGGTTGGGTGGGTAAGTAATCCAGTGGGTTTTTCTGCCACTAAGTAATCTGGGGTTTCGGCCACGATTTTAATTGTAACCACAGCTGCTTTTTTCTTTTTAACTGGCGCGCCCTGGGCGTTTTTTGGCGTTGGCGCGGGGGGTACTGCCTTGGGTGGGGGCAGTAATTCCACCGTCTGACCGGCGCGCAGCTGGTCGCCAGCTTTTTTTGGCGGCATGGTATCCACCAGCACTCGATTTTCGGCAATTAATTTTTGCGTCTGCGAACGGCTCTGCCCGAGTTGCGCGGATAAAAAAATATCCAGGCGGGTTCCCTGGTGTTCAGGTTCAACGGTAAATGATTTTGCTTTAATGGCCACAGTAATGATAACAAACGAAATTATTTTAATAGCGGCATAATCGGCTTAGATCCACCCGCTACTCCGGGCCGACCAGCAATCCCGCCGCCCGGTTTTTTATTCATCTGGCCGATGGATACCACACTACCTACACCAGCCTGTTGGCTGCCGCTATACATGCCAGTTTTATCGCCGCTTTGGTAAATGTGAGCAGTTTGTTGTGTCTGGGAAATGCTGGTAATTGCTTTTTGATTCCCACCGGCAATGCCGGGGCGATTCGCCATCCCGCCGCCCATTTTAGGGGTGCTCCCGCCAAGGCCGAGTGGCCGGCCAATAAGTGAAGGCATAGAAGTAAGGGTTAAGTAAGAGGTTAAAATCTATTGTACGTGATATCGCTGGCCGGGGCAAATTTGGAGGGTAACGGCTGCGCGAATTCGAAGAGCTTTCGCCGACCCCTTCGTTCCTCGCTACCAGGTCGAGCGCGTGCTGGCGACGGTTCCGCCCCCTCCCTCCCCGCCTCGTCGCTGACGAGCGGGGCACCTCCTTTCAATTTTAATAATAATTTATTGGTTTTTAAGTCAAAAAGCAAGACAAAGTGTTAAGTAATTTTTAAAATTCGGCTAATTTTAGCAAAAAATGAGCAACTACCCATTGACAAAAGCTCCAAAATATGCTATATTTAAGAGTTAATTTTTTGTAGATAACACAATAAATCAAGGGGAGCTTGGTTCTATTTGTTTACAAGTGGCACTAAAGCTCTTCTCGAGCTCTAGAGACCTGGGCCCCGGGCAGGGGCAAAAGGCTTTTCGGGCTTTCAGCCTGGAAGGAGACAACATGGGCAAGTACGACAATTGGACCCGGGGCGAGAACGAGGCGTTGCTGAACATCATCGGTGGCGTCGATGTCGCCCGCGCCATCCTCCGCGGCGAGCGCAAGCTCACGATGGATATCGTCCGGCCCCGGCCCCGGCCCCGGCCCCGGCTCGTCGGCCGGGTGGTCAAGACGGTCCTCGTCCCGGCCTACCAGGCTAGGAATTTCGCCGAGGCCGTCAAACTCGGCAAGTTCGACAACGCGGATTCTCTCGGCGACCTCACCCGCCAGTTCTCCCCAGAGCAGGTGGGGATCGCCCAGTCGGTGAAGATCGAACTCGTCGAGTTCGACCGCAACTGGTGGAAGGATGAGGCGGTCACCTGGGGCACGGAGAACGGCAAGAAGCCGATGGCGGCCGCCCACACCCTGGGCATCGCCGCTGGGCTCCCCGATGAGCAGCGCGATCGGCCGATCGTGGAGCTGGGCTCCGTCCAGGGCGGCCATGTCCTCTACCTCTACGGCGGCTCCGACTGGCGCGACCTGGACCGCGGCACGGTCGAGGGCTACTGGTGTCGGTACTACCTCGTCGGCTTCCTCAGCGAGTAGCGCTGGGATCCTTGGACCATCGGCACTGTCAAAGGTGTCGCGGGTCGCTCGGTCCCGTGGACTCGCCATCACAACGCATGCCCGCCCTGGGAAACTGGGGCGGGCAGATCATTTTTGTGGTATACTCATTCCGGATAGTAAACGAAACAGTCCGCGGCTACGGCTTCGGACGGTTGAACTCTGGATACACCGACCGGCCAGAATAGTGACGGATACGTCTTTTACTAGTGCGCTTTCGGTATACCCTAAAAATGATGATACTCGGTACAAAATAGTAGAGAGAGAATTTCTCCAAATTCAATTCAACCTCAAGAGTATTCAAGAGGCGGTGTTCTGGAAGCTATTTTGTACTTTTGTAGGCGGCTCCGTCCAGGACGGCCATGTCCTCTACCTCAACGGCAACTCCGACTGGCGCAACCTGAACCGCAACACGGTCAAGGACAACTGGAATCGGAACTACCTCGTCGGCTTCCTCAGCTAGTCTCCTCATTCTCCTCCAGATCAGTTTGGAGGAGTTTCTTTTTTAAAAAGCTTTAACCAACCGCCAATCATTTTGCCGATTTCTCCGACAGGCACGGAAATGGCCGTGTACTCTTTATTATCCAAAGCCTTAATTTCCCAAAGCACCTTGAGAAAAAATTTTAAACAATCAACTTTAGTGCTCAGTTTTTGAAGAATAATTAATTTCTCCGTTCGTGCCGCATATCCACCCATGAGGGCTAATTCCAAGCAATCAGTGAAAATATTATCCACTTTGACCCCCAGGGTATACCGCGTCAATCGCGGCAAATTTTTTAGATACTCATGCCAAATTTTATAACTTCCATTAAGTTTAATGAGTAACGGCAATTCTTGTTGGAGCGTTGGGGGGGGGATTGCCTTATCGGATAACGAACTATGAAGATTCAATTGACCCATAAACATAGTGATGTTATATCCCTAGAAAATCTAACTACTGCCTGGCAAGAGTTTGTTGTTGGTAAAAAGATGAAGCCCGACGTGCAGGAATTTGGAAGGAGTTTGATGGATAACATTTTAGCACTCTACGAAGACCTTATCAATTATCGCTACTGCCACGGCAGTTATGAAAGTTTCCATATTACCGATCCAAAACCCCGACATATTCACAAAGCCAGTGTCCGAGATCGGTTACTTCATCATGCCATTTACCGATTGTTGTATCCGTTTTTTGACCGTACCTTTATTGCCGACTCCTTTTCCTGCAGAGTGAGCAAAGGAACACATAAAGCTGGCTTACGTTTCCGCTATTTGACCAGCAAAGTAAGCAAAAATAATACAAGAACTTGCTGGGTATTAAAATGCGATATACGAAAGTTTTTCGCCAGTATTAATCACCAAACGCTTCTGGCTATTTTGAGTGAATATATACCGGATAAAAATATCCTGAAGTTTTTGGCAAATATTATTGGCAGTTTTGAAACCAGAGCAGGAGAGCCTGTAGGACTCCCACTTGGCAACCTTACCTCGCAACTCTTTGCCAACGTCTACATGAACAAATTTGACCATTGGGTCAAGCATAAGCTGAAAGCAAAATGGTATATCCGGTATGCCGATGATTTTGCATTTCTTTCGCCAGATAGGACATGGTTGGAAAGTATCATTCCTCAAGTACAAAATTTTTTACAAACCCAGCTTAAGCTTTCGTTACATCCAGATAAACTTTTTATCAAAACCAGTGCCTCTGGCGTCGATTTTTTAGGCTGGGTGCATTTTTCAAATCATCGTGTGCTACGCACCGTTACCAAAAAAAGAATGTTTGCCAAAATAAAAGAGCATCCGACCGAAGAAACAGTGCAATCATATTTAGGACTCATCTCTCACGGGAATACATTCAAACTTTCCCAGGAGGTGCTTTCTCAATATTGGCTGTGGCAAGAATGATAGTCCTACTTTATTAGCACCTCTACCTCTACTTTCAGAGCATGTGCAAGTTTATGTAGAGTTAAAAGCGATGGGTTTTGTATGCCTCTTTCCAGACCGCTAATATAAGTGCGGTGTACCTGTAGCTGTTTAGCTATGTCACCCTGCGACATCCCTTGCGATATTCGGATCATCCGAATTTTTTCAGCAAACTGTTTTATTACTTTTTTCATAAAGATACATTATCCACATAGTTTGGTTGCATTCATTATACCGACTTTGGTATCATTGGTATATGTAGAGCTATAACTCTCTAATTTAAATCCCCCACCATCGTTACGGTAGCATACAAGCAGGAGAACAATTCCTTCCCCGCCCCCCCTCCTTTATTCGCCTGCCTGTTACACCGGTTTTTCCTTTTGTATCTGTGTCCTGACCAGAGTCGGTCGCCGTAGATGATCGTTGTCTCCCCATCATGGTTGTCCGTCATGCTGTTCATAAAATTTTCGCACTTGTTCCAAAATTCCGCACCATTGTGGACGTGAGCCGCGTGCGGCCAGCACGTCGTACGGTTTTGCCCACAACCACGAGGCTTTTTTATCCGTGAGGTGGTGGTTCGTGGTCCCGACTTAATCGGACACAGTGCATTGCACTGACAATTTTTTCCACATCACGATTTTATCGGGACACGAAGCCGCTTTTTATACGCTTTATATTTTCATTTTAACCAAATTATATGTCAGTCAATAATGTATCTACATCCAGTGCGCAAATAAAATATTTTCTCTACGTTCGAAAATCTACTGAAGATGAAGAGCGTCAGGTCATGAGTATTGAAGCACAGCTCGTGGAGTTGGCTGAATTCGCTAAACGTGAAGACATAGAAATCACCGAACAATTTATTGAAAGTAAAAGCGCAAAGAAACCAGGGCGAGAAATTTTTAACCGAATGATCCAGAAAATTTACGACAGCAAAGAACCGGTTGGAATTATTTCTTGGCACCCTGATCGCCTGGCTCGTAATTCGGTAGATGGCGGCCAAATTATCTACCTCATCGACATTGGTAAAATTGTTGCTTTGCGCTTTCCGTGCTTTTGGTTTGAACCAACTCCGCAAGGACTTTTTATGTTGCAGGTTGCCTTTGGCCAAAGCAAATACTACTCGGATAATTTGAGTGAAAATGTAAAGCGCGGGATTCGCCAAAAACTCAGGCGCGGCGAATGGTTAACGAAAGCTCCTTTCGGGTACATTAACAATCCCAAGACTAAAAACATTGAATCTGATCCATTGAAAGCAAGAATTGTCAAAAAAATGTTGGCCAAGGTAGCGCAGTGGGAGAAAGAAGAGAGCCAGACAAATAACGTCTACGCCCACAAACTGGAACAGCAGTTAAAGAAAACAGAGCAGAAATTAGAAATTTTAGTCAACGGATTGCTTGATGGAACAATTGATAAAGAAATCTATCTCAAAAAGAAAGAGGAGCTTTTAAAACAAAAAATAGCCCTTAACCAGAAAAAATCAGCTGGTGGGCATATTAAGAACCAGTGGAACGAACCAACGCGCCAATTTATTTTAACCGCTTACCACGCCAAAAAATTGGCTTCGTCCACTGATTGGCACGAAATAAAATCAGTGGTGGAAAAAATTGGAACGAACCACCACCTCACGGATAAAAAAGCCTCGCGGTTGTGGGCAAAACCGTACGACGTGCTGGCCGCACGCGGCTCACGTCCACAATGGTGCGCCTGGATGGAGTCGAACCATCGACGGCCACCTTATAAGGGTGGTGCTCTAACCACTGAGCTACAGGCGCAAAAGTGCCTTCAGTATAACAACTTCCCGAGCTTTTTCAAGGGTACGAAGCGTTGCCAAGGCGGGCCGTAGCCTGCTACAATAGTTTTGCTATGAACCTCAATACCCGACTTTTTCTCAAGATAAACTCCACTGTCGGCAGATCGGCGTTGCTCGATCATATTGGACATTTTGGAGCAAAATTTTTCATTTTTTTCATGGCGCTCTGCTACGCCGCGTTGTCGTATCTGGCCGCGGGCGGCAATATGCTGCGCCTGCAGGGTTATCTGCTGGTAGCCTTGTTTGCCTGGCTGGCGGGATGGTGCGTTAATTTGTTGTTAGCCTCAATCGTGCGCGAACCCCGGCCGCACACCACGCACCCGGCGAGCAAATTATTATTCAAACCTTTGGCGACGCGCTGGAAATCGTTCCCCTCCGACCATGCGCTTTCGGCTTGGCTCATTTTTTTTATCGCCTGCTTCCTTGGTTTGCCCGGAGCGTGGATTTTTTTACCCTTGGCAATCTGGGTATGTTGGGGGCGGGTGTACGCCGGGGTGCACTATCCGTTTGATGTCTTCGCCGGGTTTGTGGTTGCTCTGGCTGTGGCCACGGTCTTTAAGTTGTACGTGATTTAACTATGAGCGCGAAAAAACCCTGGCGGCTCATTAGCAAAAACATTGCCTGGCGTTGCACCTGGATGCAGGTCGAAGCATGGCAAATATAAACCAATCACCAAGAGCGAAAGATCAAAAAAATAAAATAATTTTTTAAGAAACAATCGCGCTATGAACATCGTCATTCTGGCTGGAGGAGTTGGTACCAGGTTGTGGCCGCTGGGGCGCAAACATAATCCCAAACAATTTTTTCCAATGGTCAGCACCAAGCCGCTGATCAAAGAAACGTACGACCGGTTTCTCAAAGCCTACGGTCCAGGAAAGATCTATTTTTCTATCACGCCCGACCTGGAGCGTCCGCTGCGCAAGCTTTTGCCCAAAGTAACCCGTTCGCAGCTTATTATCGAACCCGAACGCCGCGATACCGCCCCGGCCATGGGTTATGCTGCGGCCGTGCTCGCGCTCAAGGATCCCGATGAGCCGATGGTATTTGTTCCGGCCGATCATTTTATTGCCGACCAAGAGCGTTTCCTGCAATGTTTCCGGGTCGGGGAGCGGCTGATTCGCGAAACGGGCAAATTACTCGATATTGGCATCACCGCCACCTTCCCCAGCACCGTGCTTGGCTACACCAAAATAGGCGCGCTCTATCCCGTGCCCGGCGACGTGGAAGTCTATCGCTTTGCCGGCCACACCGAAAAACCAAAATATGCCACCGCCGCCAAATACCTGGTAAGCGGCAAATACCTCTGGCACGGCAATTATTATATGTGGACGCCCCGGAAATTCTTGGAAGCGTTCAAAATTCACCAGCCAACCACCGCGCGCGTGCTAGGCCAAATTCAACAGGCACTCACGGCTAAGCGCGTAGCCGAGGTCGCGGCGTTGTATAGTCGTTTGGAAAAAATATCGTTTGATTACGCCGTCACCGAAAAAATCAAAAAAAGCGACGTGTTGATTATCAAAGGCGATTTTGGTTGGAGCGATATTGGCACCTGGGATATGCTGCACAGCCAATTGAGCGCCACAGCCGATGGCCGGGGCAACGTCATCAAAGGCGAAGTCGTCCACTTCGACAGTAAAAATTGCCTGCTGTACGCCCACGACGCCCGGGTGCTTGCCGCGGTGGGCCTCGAAGACGTGGTGGTGGTAGACACCAAAGATGCGGTGTTAGTTTGCCCCAAAAACCGCGCTCAAGACGTGAAAAAATTATTTCCGGAATTTGAAAAACGTGGATTGAAGAAGTATCTATAAGGAATGTCTAAATCCTAATGTTTAGTGACTAATCAATCGTCAAATCTAAATTTTAAAATTCAAAATTTGATCTTCGAAATTTTGATTTCAGATTTTATTTGGTATTAGGACTTAGGATTTATAAACTTTAATTAAAGACTGTGTCCCTCAATAAAAAAATTCTGCTTATTTCCATTCTGGTTCTGCTGGCTGCCCCGCTCACCCTGCGGTGGTGTTATCGCCGCGCGCACCCCGCGTATGTCCCACCCTCGCCGCGCGCCGAAAAAACCCTCACCATTATTCCCGGCTGGAATTTGCGTCAGGTGGCTGAATATCTTGTCAGCCAGGGTTTTGCCAGCTCCACCCGGGATGTCTACGCCGTTACCGGCGAGCCAGCCATCGTGCGCTCGCGCCGCGCCGCGCCGCCATTCCCCGATGCTATGGAGGGGCTTGAATTAATTTCGCGCAAACCGCCCACGCTGTCGTACGAAGGGTACTTGGCTCCCGAAACGTACCGCGTGTTTGCCGATGCCACGCTCCCCGAAGTAATTTCCAAACTGCTCGCCGAGCGGGACAAAGAATTTTTGGCCACCTTTCCGGATCGGGGCGATGCCACTACTCCGCCGCTCGGCGGCGCGCTGCAACAGGTAACGCTTGCCGAGACAGTCACCATGGCCAGCATTATCGAAAAAGAAACTCGCCACGCCGAGGATCGGGCGATTGTCGCCGATATTTTATGGCGCCGCTATCTCAAAGGCTGGGCACTGCAAGTAGATTCCAGCGTGCATTACATTGTTGATCGCACCGGCGACGTGTTCACCACCGAGGCCGAACGCGCTACGGATTCCCCTTGGAACACCTATAAATATCCCGGTCTGCCGCCCGGACCTATTTGCAATCCAAGCGTTGAATCGCTCCAGGCCGCGCTCAATCCCGAAAAAAATACGTATTGGTATTTTCTCACCGGCCACGATGGGGTGATGTATTATGCCCGCACGCTCGAAGAGCACAACATCAATCGGGCCAAGCGCCTGCAATAATATGTTAACCGCTGATTTTGATTATCATTTGCCGCGCGAACTGATCGCCCAAACACCCTCCAGCAGCCGCGATGAATCGCGTCTGATGGTGGTGTTGCGCGGTTCACAGTCAGTAAAGCAGCGGCATTTTTTTGATCTCCCCGAATTTTTGCAGCCCGGCGACGTAATCGTTTGGAATAATTCCAAAGTCTTCAAGGCGCGGCTGCGCGGGCGGGTCATGCTTGATGAGCAGGCTGACGGTTTACCCCAAACCACCGGCGATAATTCGCCATATTCCGACGTTATTTTAAATTTGCCGAGCGTGGAAATATTTTTGGTGCGGCCCATGGAAAACCCCGGTACCTGGAAGGTGCTGGCCAAACCCGGCAAGCGCCTACGCCTGGGAATGAAAGTTGTTTTTGCGCAAGATTTTGAAGCCGAAATAATCGCCAAAGAACCGGACGGCACTATTCTGGTGCAGTTTAACGACGATGATGCCGCTGTGCGGGCCAAAGCTAATCGCTATGGCCAGGTACCCTTGCCGCCGTATATTATGCGTGATGAATCAAGAATTAAGAATCAAGAATTAAGGAATGTGTATCAAACTGTGTATGCTAAAGAAGAAGGCTCGGTGGCGGCACCAACCGCCGGATTTCATTTTACCCCCGCGCTCATTGAGCGGCTCAAAAATCAGGGGGTGCAATTCGCCGAAGTAACCTTGCATGTCGGCCTCGGCACTTTTTTGCCGGTCAAAACCGAGCGGGTGGCCGAACACGTGATGCACGCCGAACAAGTCGAACTCACCGCCAAAAACGCGGATATCATCAACCTGGCTAAGCGCGAAGGCCGCCGGGTAATTGCCGTTGGTACAACAACCGTACGCACGCTCGAAGGTATCGCCCGGCTGGAAGGCGATTTATTAAAACCATTCACTGGCGACATTAACATCTTTATCACGCCCGGTTTTGAGTTCAAAATCGTTGACGCGTTGATCACTAATTTTCATCTGCCAAAATCCACGCTCCTCATGCTCGTCAGCGCCTTCGCGGGGGATAGGGAATTTATGCTTGATTGCTATCGCCAGGCGGTGGAAGCAAAATATCGGTTTTATAGTTTTGGAGACGCGATGTTTATCGTATAGCAAAATACTAAGGGTAGTTTTTGTGAAGGGGCGCCTGCCCCACCGCCCACTGGAGCCCACGCGCTCCCTTCTCTATCGATGTGTTCGATACTGACGAGTCCATAGGTACTAATGGCAGGACGAAAGAAACAATAAAAAAACATCCCGATACAATCGGGATGTTTTAAATTGAGCTAGTTTAGGCCTCGATGGTGACACCCATCTGGCGGGCCGTGCCTTCCACCATCCGCATCGCGGCTTCCACGGTGTGGCAATTCAAGTCGGTCATTTTCTTTTCAGCGATCTGGCGAACCTGCGCTTTGGTAATTTTACCCACTTTTTCTTGGAGTGGTTTGCCAGAGCCTTTTTTGATGCCGGCGGCTTTTTTGATCAGTTCCGCCATCGGGGCGGTCTTCATGATAAAGTCAAAGCTGCGATCGGCGTACACGGAGATGATGACTGGCACCACTTCGCCTTTTTTATCCTGGGTTTTATCGTTGAATTCCTTGCAGAATCCTTGGATGTTCACGCCGTGCTGGCCGAGCGCGGGGCCGACCGGAGGCGCTGGGTTGGCCGCGCCACCCATGATTTGCAGTTTGATTTGGGTGAGAAGTTTTTTTGCCATAACAGAATTGATTAGTTTAGCGGTTAATTAGTTTTTCTGTTGAGAAGCGAGAGACGCGCTGTCATTGCGAGGAGGAGCCCAAGCGACGACGTGGCAATCTCCTAGACAGGAGTACCCATTGGTTAAACAGATGAGTTCTGAAATCGAGGGGATTGCCACGCTGCGTTTCACTTCGCTCGCAATGACAGCGCGCTCTCCAACAGAGAAATTATTAAATCTTTTTTGCTTGCAACGCGTCGAGTTCCACCGGCGTTTCGCGCCCGAACATGGAAACCATTACTTTAATACGGCCGCGTTCATGGTCAACATTGCTGACTTTGCCTTCAAAGTTTTTAAACGGCCCATCGATAATACGCACCACGTCGTTCACTGCCACATCAATCTTGTGCTGCGGTTCGCTGGCGTTCACGCGCTTGAGGAGCGCATCAACTTCTTTTTGGTCAATCGGGGTGGGCGTGGTGCCCGAGCCGATGAAACCGGTCACGTTCGGGGTATTGCGTACCACGTACCACGAATCATCGGTTACGACCATTTCTACCAGTACATACCCAGGGAAAATCTTTTCTTCAATCTGGGTGCGCTTGCCATTTTTAATTTTAATCTTTTTTTCTTTCGGCACCAAAACATTAAAAATTTTGTCCTGCATGTCGAAACTTTCGATGCGCTGTTCCAAGTTGCGCTTTACGTTTTCCTCGTAGCCGCTGTAGGTATGCAACACGTACCAGCGTCGGCCTAGGTTGAGTGTTTGTTTAGCCATAGTAGTTTAAGCCTCGAGCAATAATTGAGTAATGCCCAAGTTGAAAATATAATCTAAAACGGCAAAAAATAAAGCCAAACCAACGCTCAAACCCAGTACCAGCAAGCTGTAATTCATTGTCTGCTGTTTGGTGGGCCAGGTGACCTTCTTCATTTCCGCGTAGGATTCAATGAAGTAGGTTTTGATCGAATTAATAAAAGCCATATATTCAGCTAAAAAAAGGTTTTTTAAAACAGCCCGCGGGCTGTTATTTGAGAATACTATATAGAATAGTAGAACTTTTGTCAAGTGCTTCCCTGGATTTTGTTTTCCTAACCCTCCAACCTTAATTTTCACCTTTTGTAAGGCACTTTAGACGTACACGGCTTGGCAGGTTATGTCGTCGGAGTGGGCGAGTAAATGTCCGGAGGTACTCTGCGCATAGGCACTGTTAACGATTGCTTCGGCCAGCCTATTTGGTGCTTTATCCTGATGCAGTTTGATTGTTTTGGTCATGACGGCAGAGCCGGCATTTTCGTAGGCACCGTCGGAAACAAGTAAAATAATGTCTCCTGGTAGGACATCAGCAGTGGCCAAGTTTGGTTGGTTCTTGGTGCTGGCTCCTAGAAAGCCTGTGACGACATTTTTCATTCTATTGCAGTGGTTGAAAGCGGTTTGGACATCGGTCGGAAAATGTTCAAGTTCTGCGGTAGTAGGGGCGTTGTTCAAGAGGTTTTTGATCGTTTCAATTTTCGTCGAGGATAAAGCATCGGGGCCTTTTTGAAAGGCTGCGAGGATGTCCTTCACCATTGATTGGTCTTCAGTTATTTGTTCTAACGTCTGTTCTTCTTTTCGGAAGATATAGCCACGGACGTCGCCGCTCGTGCCCAGGATCGCTTTTTTTTCGCCTAATTTTCCGGTCCATATTTTTAAAACTGTCCCAGCTGTGCCCATGCCACGTAAGTTCGGGTTCATTTGGCTGGTCTCGTGGATGGCTAGGTTCGCTTTAAATAGTAATACGCGGACTAACGTTTCGGTTTCAGCTGTGGTTAAATCTTTCCTTCCTTCAAATAGTTCTTCGATCACCTGCTGATAGTTATCCTCGATTGTTGCTACGCCTAAGTTTGAGGCAGTTTCACCACCCCGATGTCCGCCCATCCCATCGAAGACTCCGTATACGTGTTGTTCGGGCCATGATAAGACGGCGTCTTCATTATGTGCACGACCCTCTTTATTTTGAGTGGCGTAGCCGTCCCTAATAGGGCCATATTCCTGTTTTTCCGCAATGGCTTTCTTTTCAGCTATTTTAACTCGGGTAGTTTTTATTTTTTCACTCAGTGCTTCTAAGGTTTGCGTATACGATGCTGATTCTTCTCCTTGTAGGAGGGCTTGCTGTAGGGTTTGTAAAAGATTATTGAGGGCGAGACGGCCTTTGCCTTTTACTGTTTTTTCGGCTAAAAGAAGTTTGACTTCGGCTGCGAGTTTTTTACCGTCATCAGTTAGTTCTCTCGGTGGTGTTGGAATCCTGTCGGGTGAACGCATAGAATCCTATCAGTACACGATTTAAATATCCAAATTCTGCACCTGTTTGGCGTGCGTTTGGATGAATTTTTTGCGCGGTTCAACTTCGTCGCCCATTAATGTTTCAAAGGTTTCGTTGGCCAAGGCCGCGTCTTCCGCGGTCACTTGTTTCATCAGCCGCCGCTCCGGATCCATGGTCGTTTCCCACAACTGTTCGGGGTTCATTTCTCCCAAACCTTTATAGCGCTGGATATTTACTTTAATTCCGGCAATGGTCAGCGCTTCGATTTCACTGCCCTCGTCAGGCATGGCGGCTGCCCCCCCACTCAATGCTTCGCGGGCGATAATTTCTTCTTCGGTTAATTTATTTTTGGCATCGGCCTTGGCTTTGGTTTTATCATTTTTATTTTTTTCTAATTCAGCCAACACCTTGGCTTTTTCTTCGTCATTATAGGCATAGTTCATTTCTTTGCCATACTTGATGCTGTAGAGCGGCGGCTGGGCGATGTACACATGGCCGTTCATGATCAGATCGTTGAAATGGCGGTAAAAGAAGGTGAGAAGGAGCGTGCGGATATGCGCGCCGTCCACGTCGGCGTCAGTCATGATTACAACCCGGTGGTAGCGCAGCTTACTAATGTCGAATTGTTCGCCGATGTTGGTGCCCAAAGCAATGATCAGCGATTTGAGCTCATTGTTAGCCAGGATTTTATCCAGCCGCGCGCGCTCCACGTTCAGTACCTTGCCACGCAAGGGGAGGATCGCCTGGGTTTTACGGTCCCGGCCTTGTTTGGCGCTGCCACCGGCCGAATCACCCTCCACAATGAATAATTCTGAATCCTCGGCATTTTTGCTTGAGCAGTCAGCTAATTTGCCGGGGAGCGTGAAGCCTTCCAGTGCCCCTTTGCGCAAAATAGTATCGCGAGCCATTTTTGCGGCAGCGCGCGCGCGGGCCGCGAGCAAGCATTTGCCCACGATCGCCTCGGCATCTTTAGGGTGTTCTTCCAAGAAGATTAAAAAAGCATCGCCAAACACGGCTTCGACGGCCGTTTTCGCTTCGGTGTTGCCCAATTTTGATTTGGTCTGGCCTTCAAACTGCGGTTCACGGATTTTAACCGAAATTACCACGGTGAGGCCTTCGCGCACGTCGTCGCCGCTCAGGTTGGGGTCTTTTTCTTTTAAGTATGTTTTGTTACGCGCGTAGGTGTTTAAACTGCGGGTCAGCGCGCTCCTGAATCCGGCCACGTGCGTGCCACCGTCGAGGTTATGGATGTTGTTGGTAAAAGCAAAGAGCGCTTCGCTAAAATCATTGTTATACTGCAGTGCGACTTCGACATTCACGCCTTCGGATTCTTTCTCGATATAAAAAATATTTTCGTTTTTGCTTTCTTTGTTGTGGTTCAGATAGCGCACGTACGAACCCACCCCGCCTTCAAAGTAAAATTGATACGTTGCCACCGGGAATTGCAAGGCGGTTTTATCTTTGGCTTTTTCCTCGGGGGGGCGCTCATCGGCAATCACCATGTGGATGCCCTTGGTGAGGTAGCTGTGCTGGCGCAAATGATCAATAATGGTTTTCCATTCGTAATCAACGGTTTCAAAAATGCTTTCATCCGGGCGGAAAGTGATTGTTGTCCCGGTGTCCTTGCATTTGCCAAGGCTCCGGACTTTTTTCTGCGGCACCCCGATTTTATATTCCTGCACCCAAATTTCGCCGTCGCGGTGCACTTCGGCTTTGGCGTAGGTAGACAGCGCGTTGACTACCGACGCGCCCACCCCGTGCAACCCTCCCGAAATTTTGTAACCGCTGTCGCCGAATTTACCACCAGCGTGCAGAACCGTCATGACGATTTCCAAGGCGCTGATTTTTTTTTGCGGGTGAATGTCAACCGGAATGCCGCGGCCGTTATCGCGCACTTCCACCATGTGGTCAGGCAGCAGAGTGATAAAAATTTTAGTCGCGTGCCCTGCCATCGCCTCGTCAATGGAGTTGTCCACGACTTCCCAGATCAGGTGGTGTAGGCCCACCGCTCCGGTGGAGCCAATATACATGCCAGGGCGTTTGCGGACCGCCTCGAGGCCTTCTAAAACGGTAATGTTTTTGGCGCTATACCCGGCCGAACTGGCTGGTTTGTTGGTCATACAATCCGTAGTTACTCCTCTAAATTATCCGCCCCATTTTAGCACGCTTACTGGCGTCCCGCAAGCCAACCGAGAGTCTTAAAAATAAAAAAGGGCCGAATTAACGACCCTTTGGTTGCGCGTTCGCTTTAAAACGACGGAAGTTCGTATTCGCTATAGATTTTAGAATCATCTTTGTGGTTATCCGGCTTCGCATTAAGTTCATCGGCGGAGTATTCTAAATGAGGCTCAAGCAGGACGCTTAACAATTCTAATGCTTCTTTCTGTTCCAGCGCCTGTTTGATAAGCGGGTCGCGCTCCCGCTGCTGGTTATGTGGCCGACCATTTTTCGGCCTCTGGTCTGGTCTGGACTTTTTAAATGTCAGAACATTTTGAAGTGACGTGATATACCCGTCAATCGCCCGTACAATAGTGGAATTATCCACCGCGTGCTGGGTTTTTTCGGATAGTCTGCCAACAAAACGATCAATGCTTGCCAACAAACCTTTTGTTTCGGGGTCGGTTTCGTCGCGAGCTGCTTTTTTTTGATAGGCTGCTTCAAGCGCCAGCAATGTTTGATTAAAATATGTTTTCGATAAGTCAACGGTGTCCGCTGCCTCGTGGCCCAAGCCACCGTACGACCCAAGCATGCGGTTTACCCGCGCCAACTCCAGCGGCAGGGATTGGCAAATTTTTGCCATGTCCAGATCTTCGTTGAAGCCCGCGATTTTAATAAGCGTTTCTGGAGTAAATTGTTCGCCAACTTCCAGGTGTTCTTGATTTAAAAACGTGTAGACATCGCCCAGGCGCTGCGCCAGGTACTCGCTCAGGCCAGTTTCAATCGCCGGTTCAGCGGTAATCTCTACAATTTGTTTCGGGGCACCCGCGGTTTCGTCGCGTTTCCATTTTTTCAGTACGGGCATTTGATGCACCGCTTCATCGGTTGGCGACTGTTCGGCAGGGGGAGTAAGCGGAAAAACTACTTCGTGGGCGGTAAGTTGTGCTGGTTCGCCTGTCTCATAAATAATCTCACCTGCTTCGCGAGCAGGGTTTTTTTTCTTTTTTTTGTTTCCGCGCGCCGCGTCTAGGCTGACGATTGCCGGAATTATTTCTGGCGGAAGAGGCCGATGAGGATTAATTTCCATAAAATTTTTTGGGATGAATTCTTGTTCAGTATAACACGTTTTAAAAATTTGTTCTATTGCGTTGTGAGTAAAGTTTAAAAAAATATATTATTTTATCTAAAATAACGCCTACAGATTTCTGCCGTTCGGTTAAAAAGAACGGGTGTCCATTCTAGGTGGACCACTTAAGATGGCACATTTTTAGGGTTTTGTCAAGCGTATTTCGGCAATTGTATTTCGGCAATATTTCGGCAATATTTGGCCAACCTAAAGGATTTTTCAATAATATGGAGTAGCCGTTAAACGGTTCAAAATAAGCCCTGTTGACTAAATAAGCCGTTTTCTCTATACTAAAGCCACTTTAATCACTCATCAGCCTTGGCTTTGCTGTTTGGCGGCCATCTTTTCCTCCCTGGGCCACTCCCGGGGTGCAGGCTGAGAGGTAGTAATAAGGAAAACTATGACTAAGCTGCCCACTCTCGTGGACATGCTCAAGGCCGGAGCGCATTTCGGCCATCAGCGCTCGCGCTGGCACCCCAAAATGGAACAATACATTTTTGGGGCTCGCGGCGGAGTGCACATCGTTAATTTAGAAAAAACCCTCGAAGAATTGAGCAAGGCCATTGCCTTTGCCAAAGAATTGGCCGCCAAAGGCCAGGTGTTGTTATTCGTCGGCACCAAGCGCCAGGCTCGCGAAATCGTCAAAGCCGCCGCGGTTGAAGCCGGCATGCCCTACATCACTGAGCGCTGGATCGGCGGGCTGCTCACCAACTTTGAAGAATGCAAACGCCGTTTGAAAAAATATCGGACCCTCAAAGATCAGGTGGCCACTGGTGAAATTGAAAAATATACCAAACGCGAACAAACCCAGTTCAAAAAGCAATTAGAAAAAATGGATAAATACCTAGCGGGTTTGATCACGCTCGAAGGCCTGCCAAACGCCCTCTACATCGCCGATTTGCGCGTGGAAAAAACTGCCCTGACCGAAGCCCGCTCCGTTGGGTTGCCCGTGATCGCGGTCTGCGACACGAATGTTGATCCGAGCAAAGTAAAATTCCCGATTCCTTGCAACGACGACGCGGTGAATGCCATCAAAATGATGGCCGATCTTATCGCCGAAGCGATCAACGATGGCAAAAAAGAAGCCGAAAAAAAGAAAGCCGCCGCGGTTGAAGAATCTGGTGAAAAAACCACCACTCCGGCCCCGGTGAAAAAAGAACGCCGCGCGGTGAAGAAAGAAGAATCCATCTAGTTGCCGCGGCGTCCATCATCAAAAAACATAAATAAATTTTCATCTTCAAATTATATGATTACTGCCAGCGACATTTCCGCTTTGCGCGCCGCTACCGGCGTTGGAATGATGGATTGTAAAGCGGCACTCGAGGAAGCCGGCGGCGACAAAGAAAAAGCCGCCGAGCTGCTTCGTAAAAAGGGCCTCATGAAAGCCGCCAAGCGCGCCGATAAAGTTGCCGCCGAAGGTATGATCGGCAGCTACATTCACGCCGGCGGCCGGGTGGGCGTGCTTTTGGAACTAAACTGCGAAACCGACTTCGTCGCTCGCACCGAAGGCTTTGTCAACCTAATGAAAGACATCGCCCTGCATATTGCGGCGGCCAACCCCAAATACGTTGAGCGCTCCGAAGTAAGCCCTCAGCTGCTTGAGAAAGAACGCGAGATTTACGGCGCTCAGCTCAAGTCTCAGGGCAAACCAGAAGCCATGATTGAAAATATCCTCAAAGGCAAGCTGGAAAAATTCTACGAAGAAATTTGCCTGCTCGAACAGCCGTTCATCAAGGATGAAGGCAAAAAAATTCAAGCCCTGCTCGCCGAAAAGACCGCCGAAACCGGCGAAAAAATTTCGGTCCGCCGCTTCGTACGCTACGAACTCGGCGAAGGCATCGTCAAGCAAGAAAAGAATTTTGCCGACGAAGTCGCCGAACAGCTCAAGTAAAAAATTCCGCAATAAAAAAACTCCCCAAGCAGGGAGTTTTTTTATTAATTAGTTACTGCGTGCTGTTGTCCTGGAAATGGGGCGCGACTTTCAAAAAATCAGTCGGCGGCTGCAATTCGCCGAATTGCTGGGTGGGCTTCCCTTGTTTCCAGGGGAGCGCTACGGTATCGCCAGCCAATTCCTGCAGGCTCTCCATTAAATCCACCTTGAGGCCTTCTAATTCTTCCAGCGCCGCGGCGACGTCTTCTTGATCGGCCGTGCCGGATTTGAGCAGGGCGATAATCTCATCGCCTTTTGCTTTGGCTTGAACATATAAGTCGCGCGCGCCCGACACGTCAATCTTCTTTTTTTCCAAGGCTTTAAGCGTGCGATCAAATTTGCTCATGGCCGTTTTAAAATCGCTCGTGAACCGGCCCAGATTAGTCATCATTTCAATTGTTCGTTGGTACTGCAGAATGTCTTCCATGTTGCCAAACACTTCATCTTCAAGCGTTTGGAACGCTTCTTCGCCACTGCCGGATTCCATTTGTTGTTTGGCCGTGGCGTAGCTGGCTTTGAGTGTTTTTACGCCTTCTTCAAACTTGGCGTAAATAGCCGATATGTCGATTTCTTTTTTAGCCAGTTTGTCCACGCTGATTTTGGCTTTTTTTAAAGCGCGATCCAGCTGGGCCAGTTGTTTGTCGACTTGTTTCACGGTTTGCGGCCAGCGCGTCAGCAGCTCCAGTTCCTGGCGGCTTTCATTAAGCGTTTGGAATAAATCCTGTAAATCGCCCGCGCCCGCGCTTTCGGCCTCATCCAAATTTTTGGCGCTCTTCACCGCCGCGATAATCGCCCCCGCCTTGGTGACCGTGTCGTTGATGCTGCTCGGCACGGTGAGCCCTTGTTTGCTGAGTTTGGCCAGTTGTTTTTTAAACTGCGCCAGCTGTTGCTCCATGCCCTTGATGCCGCGCAGTAACCCCTGTAGTTGGCGGGTTTGATTTTCCAAATCGCGCTTGGTTTCGTCCAGTTGCCTGGCCGTGTCGTCGGTTTCGGTCAGATCAATGCCTTCCAGATCAGCGGGCGAATTGGCTTTTTCCAAATCATCGGCTGTTTTTTGTAGTTTTTGGATTTTATTTTTGGTATCTACTGGCATCTTAAGCCCCTGGCGTTCGCCGTTTTTTATAAGGGTATCCAACCGTTTGATGTCACCGTTCATTTGACGACCAAAATTATTCAACGGCTTTAGTTTCGGCAGCGGTTTAAAATCGCCAGACGGGGCGTCTTTTTTTAAGAGGTCCTCTCCCATCAAGGGCGGTTGCCCCGCGCCAAGCGTGGGGTCTTTACCTTCGTCAATCGGCCCGGGAGTAAACTCACCAACCTCTTCAGCCAAGACTTCTTGCCACAATGATTTAAAGTAGTCGGACAATTTTAATGAAAACGCCTGGCTTGGTTCTGGAGTGCCAAGCGTTATCCCAAACACCAGAAGAGCTACGCTTAAAAATAATATTTTTTTGTTTTGCAACATAATTAAAAAATAAATTACAGAAGAATTTCGACCTTTTAGTATCGGTAGTATAGCAAATTTAGCCCAGGATGGGGAGTGGGGGCCAGTTTGCCTTATTAAGAAGAGTTGTTTACAATATACCGACTATGAATACGTTAACTGTCCAGCAAAGCCGCGTCGGTCCGGTACGGGGCCGCCACCCCTGGGTGTTTTCCGGGGCGCTCGCGGCCATTCCCGAAGGCCTAAAAAGTGGTGACCTGGTAATTTTAGCCGATCCAACCGGTGTTTTTTTGGCGCAAGGGTATTTTAATTCGTATTCTCAAATCGCTGTCCGGTTGTGGAGTTGGGAACAGGGCGAAGTTATTGATCAAAATTTTTTTAGCAAAAGAATCCGCGCGGCCTTAAAATCGCGTGAACAATTAATCGCCAGCAAGCGGACCAATGCCTATCGGGTGGTGTATGCCGAAAATGATTTATTGCCCGGGTTGGTGGTAGATCGCTACGCCGATTATGCCGTGGTGCAATTCCACACCGCCGGGATCGCGGCGTGGAAAAAACAAATTGTCGCGGCGCTGGTTGAAGTGCTCGGCCCCACCGGCATCTATGAACGCTCCGACGTTAAAAACCGCGAACGCGAAGCCAATGAAGAAAAAAATAACGTGCTCTACGGCAGTGTTCCCGAACAGATCAAAATAAAAGAAAACGGCCTTACCTTTATAGTAGACGTTCGCGGGGGCCAAAAAACGGGCTTTTTTCTGGATCAGCGCGACAAGCGTTTGGCCCTGCAAAAATATGTTAAGGATAAAAAGGTTTTGAATTGTTTTTCCTACACCGGCGGGTTTAGCGTCTACGCGCTCGCGGCCGGGGCCAGCAGCGTGGTAAGCGTTGATTCATCAGAGCCAGCTCTGGAATTGGCCGAAAAAAATATCGCCGCCAACAAATTGCCCGCCGACCGCTGTGAATTTATTTTGGCCGACGTTAAGCAGTATCTGCAGGGTCAAGAGCAAGGCGCGTTTGAGGTAATCGTGCTCGACCCGCCCGCCTTTGTAAAAGACCGTCATAAAATCAAAGAAGGCTTACAGGGGTACCGTAAAATCAACGAATTAGCCTTGCGAATTTTGCCCGAAAACGGTATTCTGGTAACAGCTTCCTGCTCGGCGCACGTTACGCTGGCTGACTTTCGGTTTATGCTTTCCGAAGCGGCCGCGCGCGCGGGCCGGACCGTGCAAATCTTGGAAACTTTCACTCACGGAATAGACCATCCCGAGCTGGTGGCCTTTACGGAAGGGGAGTATTTGAAATGTTTTTTTGTAAAAGTCATCTAGCTATGAAGTGGTTTTTATCAGTGCTCGGCGGGTTTGTGAGCTTTTTGATTATAGATGCTTTGGGCGCCTTATTTTTTTGGTTAGTCGGCGGACGTAAAACTAAATTTTATGATGAATTAATTGGCCATGGCTGGTTCCGGAACGAAATCGTCGGGGGAATTATTATTGCCGTCGTTTTGTTGGTTGTTTTAATAATTTTGGGTAAGTTTTAATTTTTATTCCGCTCCTTAAACTATAACTTATGAGAAATATCGCCATTAATGGTTTCGGGCGCATTGGGCGACAGGCCCTGCGAGCCGGGTTTGGAAAAAAGAATCTGTCGTTCATCGCCATTAATGATCTAACCGACACCAAAACGCTGGCGCATCTGCTCAAGCACGATACTTCGTATGGACCCTTTGAACACGAAGTGAGCAGCGATGAAAAAAATTTAGTTATTGACGGCGTGGCAATTCCGATTTTTGCCGAAAAAGATCCCGCGGCTCTGCCTTGGGGAAAAATGAACGTGGATGTAGTTTTGGAATGTACCGGCCGGTTTACCACCAAAGAAGGGGCCGAAGCGCATCTTAAAGCGGGTGCTAAAAAAGTCATCGTGAGCGCCCCCGCCAAGGGCGGTGTGCCTACCTATGTGCTGGGCGTTAACTCCACTCAGCTGGCCGATGAAACGGCGGCCATTATCAACAATGCTTCCTGTACAACCAATTGTATTTCGCCAGTTATGTTGGTGCTCGAAACGGCTTTTGGGATCGAAAAAGCCCTGATGACCACTGTGCA
>JAHFHZ010000036.1:0-7759 GCA_023246715.1 Candidatus Magasanikiibacteriota bacterium
ATTGCACCATTCGATAAAAGTCCCATAGGTAAGCTCCTAACGGAGACGCCAATACAAATTGCCCAGAGCAGTGGCCAGAAACAGGCTCAGCTATTGGGTTTTTAACTGGACACTAGTGATTTTTCTGTGTTCAATTTTGATCGGTTATTCCTTTTTATTTAACGATAAATTTAATAGCTTATTTTTTATTCTGGCTGTTTCCGGAGCGTTTATGGTTAATTCTTATCTGGCATTTGGGGCTACGAATGAATTTAAAATTGCGTATTTAAAGATTGGCCCGACCGAGATGCGTTTGTTGTTCATCATTATTAACACTCTTTTGATTGTTTTTCACAAAACGTACTTGGTTGGTTTTTTACCGTTTGTTTTGTTGTTTGCATCGGCTGGTTTGGGGGTGGCGGTATACACAACCCAAAAAGAGATTTGGGCCAAGGATATGGAGGTAAAAGCGACTCAAACCAAGCGGACAGTAAGCTGATTTAGCTATGCGGGATAATTATTACTACCAAGGCTTATTTAACGATTTTATCGGGCGTGAAGCCGCTCTGCGTCAGATTAAGCGTTATCATATTTATAATCCAATGCTCTACCGCTCGGATGATTTTACCCATTCCTGGCGGGTGCATTGGATGGTGAAACGGCTTTTGCCCTACGCCACCGAGGCTTTTGGGGCTGCCTTTGACCCGGAAAAGGCGCTTATTTTGGCTTTAGTACACGATGATACGGAGATGATCATTGGTGATATTCAGGCGGGTAATAAAGTAAAAATGACGACCGAACAGCTAGCTGAGCTTGATCGCCAGGAACTTGAGGCAACCAATAAAATGGCCGAACGCTTTCCGCGCACGATTGGTGGGTATGTCTATCAAGAACTTTTGCAAGCAATTGTAAAGTTAGAAACGCTTGAAGCGCAGTTTGTGAAGTTTATGGATAAAATGGATGCTTTTGGCGAGGCTCTGCACGAAGTGCATGGCGGCAGTGATGTGTTTACAAAAAATGTGGTTAACGAACTTGGGGTAATTCCGACCCCGTTGGAGTATTATACTAATTTTTTTGCTGTGATTTTGGAAAAGTTTCCGCTGCTCACGCCAGTGGTGGATCGGCAACCAGCGGTTTATTTTTCCCCTCCCTCCCTCCGTGATTTTTCTGCCGTGGCCCGAGCTGGCACGCCGCATAACGCGGAGTCAATTTTACAGCCAACCGGTTATGCCCACTATGATTTTTGGCGGGAGACTATTTTGGCTTTTGGCGATCAAGAAGCGAAGCGAAATTTGTATGAACAGAAAGAATTTTAACGCGGATCAAAGACAGATTTTTCAAGTCGTTCGCGGTTTAAAAATTGCGAAATTCGCTTTCCGCCATAGATTGAGGACAATATCCCTACGCCATTGCAACCAAGGTTATACAACAGAGTTTTATTGCGTGGTTCTGGCCCAATAATCCGTAACTTGGTGGGAGTGTACCCCATTAATCCGTGCCATTGAAACAAATAATCTATGTTATCTCGCAACGCGTGACGATAGGTTTCTTTGATAAAGTCGTCAATCTCCGCCCTGGCTCGTTCGGGGTATAAATGGGTTTCCCGATCATAATCCCCTTTGCTTTCGCTGGGGTCCTCGGGGCCGCCAATGCAAATTAGGTTATGTTGGCCCAGTTCTTTGTGCTCGTACTCTCGGCGCGTGAAATAGAAATACGGATCATTTTCTTTCGTATCGGGAGACGAAAGGTAGCTAATGGCGGTTGGTGGGTTGCCGAGCGGTTCGAGGTAGGCGGCCATATACCCTACTCTGCCTTGAACCATGTCATGAAAATTTTTGTCGACTTCTTCGCCTGCGCTATTATGAATAGTAAAATTTTCAAAGCCATTGGTGCAGAGCACGACACGTCGGCATTTGGCCTGTTTACCCTGGTTTTGCAAAATAGCGCTCCGGTCTTTAAGCACGATGTTAGTAATCGGGCTTTGTTCAAACACAGTAAAGCGGCCTGGGTAGGTGCTCAGCAGAAAATCAATTACTTCTTCGCAGAATAAAGCGCTGTTTAAGCATCCTTTGCGGGACGCAAGCGCTCCGATATATCGAGGGTTGGAAGTTTGCAGCACGTTTAGAATATACTCCTGTGGTACTAGCCCGTAGAGGCCAGCAAACTCGGCTGGAATTTCTTCGGCAATTGGTTTATTTTCGGCAATTAATACTTCTTCAATGCGCAAACCAGCTTGCCGTTGAAAATGAAGATTTTTTAAGTGTAAGAGGAGTTGCGTCCGATTCACGCAGCCCGCGTACCCAGTAAAGCGAGAGATCGGCGTTTTTAAGCGCGCGCTTTGATATATTTCATCCAGCAGGTCCCAAGCATAATAAATCGCTTCTTGCGCCCGAGCGGCCAGGGTCAAGCCGTGTTCTTTGACGATGTCGGCAAAGGGGTGTTCGAAATAGCTGACAATTTGTCCGGCGTTGTGGCCTGTTGCGCCATGCGCAATCTTATAGCCTTCAATCAACGTTATTTTTTTGGTACTATTTTTAAGCGCAAAAAACGCCGTAGCTACTCCGGCTATTCCCCCGCCGATAATCGCGATATCAGTTTGATAATTTTCGGTGAGGGTCGGGTGTTTGAGATCAAATTTCAGTTGATGCAACCATGGTGAGTTGGTGGGCATAGCAGTCTTACCAAGAATATTTTATTTGGTTCATTCCAAAACTATTTGAGGGCACTTTGAATGATAAGATCAAGCATTTTGAAAAAGCTGATGCCTGCTTTGGCCGCGGCTTCCGGCAATAGGCTGGTAGGTGTCATACCGGGAATAGTATTAGTTTCAATTACCCAGAGTTGCTTGTCTTTCCCCACAAAAATGTCGGTCCGAGACATGCCTTTGCAACCCAGAGCTTGGTGCGCGCGTAGAGCCAAGGCTTGAATTTTTTTGTTAATTTCAACAGGAAAGTCTGCCGGGCAAACGTGAGTTGAGCCCCCATTTTTATACTTGGATTTATAGTCGTAAAACTCGTTGAAATTGGGCAAAATATGAGTGGGAGGCAATGCAAATGGTTCGCCGTTTTTTTCGAGCACGCCGCAGGTAGCTTCCTGGCCTTTGATAAAAGTTTGAGCTAATACATTAGGGAATTTTGTAATGGTCTGGTTGATTGTTTTTTCTAAATCTTGCCCATTACGCACAATTGAAACTCCGACTGCCGAACCTTGGTCGTTGGGTTTTATTACCAAGGGGAAACCAATGGCCTTTTTTATGTGAACTAAAATTTTATTTTTGTTTTTTGTCCATTCTTTTCTGGTAATTACCACGAAATTTGGGGTAAGTAAATCATATGCTCGGTACATTTCGGCGGCTTTATCTTTGTGCATCGCCAAAGCGCTCGCCAATACCCCCGAGCCAGTATACGGAATGCCTAAGCACTCCAGCATGCCCTGGATTGAACCGTCCTCGCCCAGAGTTCCATGTAGAGCAATAAACAGTACGTCGATATTGTTTCGATCCGCTGCATTATTCTGTAAGTCAATTTTTTGTGGGAGGTAAGAAATTTTTTTGTTGGAGATTGTTGATTCGGGAACGTTTAGCCGGGCTTCGGCCTCTTTATCAAGCAAAAAATAACCTTCCCGAGTAATCTCGATAGGCAAGACCTGGTACTTATTTTTATCAAGCATTGAGCAAACCGCGTTGCCCGTAACCAGAGAAATTTCTCGTTCGGCCGACACCCCCCCCATCAGCACCCCAACTCGCAATTTTTTTTTCATAGCTTAACCTCCTAGATAGCCCAACGGGTCGGTAGGAATCCCGTTTTTGCGCACTTCAAAGTGTAAATGCGGCCCAGTGACAAAGGGCCCAGCCCCTACAGTGCCAGGGGTACCACCGGAGAGTCCAATGACGTCACCGCGATTAACAAAGTCGCCAATTTTTACGTTTAGCGCGCTCATGTGGCCATAGACTGTTGAAAGGGTGCTGGTGTGAACGATTAGAATGTAACTATAGCAGGTAGAGGCTGCGCAGCGCTTTGCTTGCCCCACATACCCACTACCAGCGGCCATAACACTCGTTCCTTGCGCCGCGCGGATGTCGATGGCGCTGTGTTCGAAGACGTTACGGAAAGGGTATCCTGGATCGTGGAAACGAGCGGTAATATAGCGATTGACCAGTGGCCAAGAAAGAACGACATCGCCATTTGGCCCTGTTTGTTCTGGTTGATTACCTTTTTGCTCAGCTAATTTTTTACGTACCTGTGCTTCGTAGCTTTCGATTTCGTTTTCGGTTGATTGGTACTGTTTTTTAAGGCTCTCCACCAGAGTGGTGTAACGGAATTCCGAAGAACGCGTGCTCACTAACAGGTTTTCTTTGGCTAATGCTTGTTCGGAAAGGTCCTGTTTTTTTTGCTCCAGTTGCTTTTTGAGGTCTTGGTAAGCCAGTTCCCGTTCCTGAACCTGCTTTTTTTTCCCGTCCAGCTCCTCTTTGGCCAGCCGCAACATTTTTACCGAATGACCCAGGTCGGTGTAAACACTCTCTTCGGAACGCGCGGCTGCGTAGAAGTCGGCAAAGGTTTTCTCGGTAAGGAAAATTTCTAAATAATTTTTATCCTGGTTATGTTTGATATTTTGAACCAGGTTTTTAACAAGTTTTTTTTGTTTGCTAATCACCTCCTGTTTGGCTTTAATGGAAAGCCCTAAAGCTTTAATTTCCAACTGAGTTTGATCAATCTTTTCGCTCGTCAACTCGATGTCGGTTTCGGCTTCGGCCACGCGGTTATCCAGAATGCTCAATTGGTTTTTTAAGGACACCGCCTCGGTTTGTTTTTGAATGATGTTCTTTTTGTAGGTTTCGATGCTTCCCTGGAGCTCTTTTATTTTTTCGTTTTGGGCTTTAATCTTCTTGTTAAGTTCATCTATCTCCTGCTGGGTTTGATCGGTGGCGGCAAAAACAAAAATAGGCCGTGCCAGCAAGCCAACCCCGAGAGTTACCCCTAACAACAGAAATAAAAGGTATTTTTTCATGCCTGTGCATTATACCATATTCAGGATTTTTTGGCCCAGGCTACCCTTGTAGTTTGGCCAGGGCAGTTTCGACGCGGTGGATTGATTCTTGTTGTCCTAAGACGGCAGCAATTTCAAATGGTGGGGGTGATTTTTCTTGGCCTGAAAGAGCAACTCTGAGCGGCCAGAGTACTTCACCGTTGTTGTAGCCCTGCTCCCCTATCCAGGCTTTTATTCTTGCTTCAATTAGGACTGTTTGCCAGTCTTGAACACTTATTGTATTCAATAGAGGGATCAACTCTGTAAGGATTTTAAGGCTTTGTTCAGAAGTGCTCTTCCTCCAGACCAGGGCGGTTGGTGGGTACTCGGGTAATTGAAAGACAAAGTTGATCGCGGGCCCAAGCTCGCTAAGGGTTGTTATTCTCGTTTGTTCCAGAGCCACAGCTTTGGTGAGGAGCATCTCGTTATCCAGTGGAATATAGGTTGTGGCTAAAAAAGGCTTGGCTCGCCTGACAAGCTCGCCGGGGTTCATTCTTTTGAGGTATTCCCGGTTGAACCAATCTAATTTCTCCAGATTAAATACCGCACCAGCTTTACTGACATGATCAAGTTTAAATTCTGCGCAGAGTTCCTCCGGGTTAAAGAGTTCGCGTTCATCGCCCGGGTTCCAGCCTAAAAATGCAATAAAATTGACTAGCGCTTCGGGCAGGTAGCCTCTGCTTTGGTATTGTTCTGCGGCCACGTCGCCTTGGCGTTTGCTGAATTTTGATTTATCCGAGTTGAGAATGAGTGGCACATGGCCAAACTCAGGAATTTCCCAACCAAAATAGCGATACAGTTGGATATGCTTGGGGGTGCTGGAAATCCAATCTTCACCGCGGATGACGTGCGAAATTTCCATCAAGTGGTCATCCACGACCACGGCCAGGTGATAGGTGGGGAAACCATCGGATTTCAGCAGAACCTGGTCATCAATCAGCTCGTTTTTAAAACGAACTTCACCGCGGATTAAATCGGTAAAAATTGTTTCACCTGACCTTGGCATTTTTAGTCGTACAACGTATTTTTCACCCTGTTCGATTCGTTTAGCAGCTTCTTCTGGAGAAGTGGTTTTTAAACATAAACCGTCGTATCCTGTGGGCAGTTTGTTAAGTTGTTGCTCCGTGCGTAAATTTTCTAAACGCTCAGCTGTGCAAAAACAATGATACGCACCGCCCTTAGCAATCAGCTCGGCGACATATTTTTGATAGATTGAGAGGCGTTTAGATTGAGTGTAGGGCCCAAACTGGCCTTTCTCCGCCAATTTTCCGTTGGCGTCAAGGTAGGGGCCTTCGTCGAGTGTGATCCCGGCCCACTCCAGGGTGCGAAGGAGATTTTCTACTGCGCCCTCGACATAGCGGCTTTGGTCGGTATCTTCAACGCGCAATATAAACACGCCCGCTTCGTGCCGGGCGAATAAATAGGCAAACAAAGCGGTGCGCAGATTACCAAGGTGCACATAGCCAGTGGGGCTAGGAGCGAAGCGGGTACGAATCATAATTTAGGATAAAATTTTTTCCAAAATAAATTGGTCGTAGTATTTTGATTTGATTTTTATTTCTTTGGTTGCGAGCCCGATGACCCGGAAACCCTGTTTTAAGTGAGCTTTTAGTGAAGTAGCCTGGCTTTTGTTAACTGAGGAATCAATTTTTTTGATATACTGCCTTTTGCCTTTTAAAAACTGAATTGCTGTTTTCATTAAAGCTTCCCCCACTCCGTGGCCGCGCGAGTTTTTTGTGACGAAAAAAGCATTTAGTTTAGCTCGGTGGCGTAACTTTTCTTTTTGTTGAAACCAAACCCCGATCATCCCAATTACTTGTAATTTATGATTCTCGGCAAAGAAATATTTTATTTTTTTGCCAATCTTTGATTCGTTCAGTTCTTTGACCCACATAGCGTCTGGTTCACTGGCCATTTCACGATATGAAGAACCAAAAGCGGCGGGATCATTTTTGAGCGCGTGCAAACGCAGCGCCTTAAACTCCTTCCATCGCGCAGGCGGCAGTTCAATAATTGAAAAAGAAGGATTATTTTTTTCCATAACGTTCTTGCGCGGCGAACCAGGTGAATGTCACGGTGGCAGTTAAAATTCGCAGTAATCGCTCGGGTTCATGCAACACGCGGTAGAGCCATTCTAGCCCGATTTGGCGCATCCAGCAAGGGGCCCGACGAGCGAAACCAGCTAAGTAATTAAAGGCTCCGCCAACGCCCATGGCGATTTTAACACTGGGTAATTTGCCCAGATTTTCGTAGATCCATTTTTCTTGTTTCCCCATGCCAAACGCTACCAAAAGAATGGCTGGCTTGGTCAGATTTATTTTATCAATAACTGCTTGGTTTTCGGCCTGGTTAATTATGAGTGCCCCGCTGACTGGATCTTCGCTTATGGCGGGGCCTTTGTCTGAGCCGACAACAAGTAACCCGGGGCAGAGCTCGACAAGTTTTTGCCCGGCACGTTCAGCCGCGTTGTTTTGGTATGAGCCAAGCAGAAAAATGCTTTGCTCTGTTTCGGCCGCAATTTTTGCCAGTTCAGGGACAAAGTCTGTGCCAGTCAAACGCTTGAGGGGTAAAACGGAAAAAAATTGCAGACCCCTCCCATCACACAAATTCAAATCACTACCATTAAGGACTTTTTTAAAGTAGGCATCACTGCGTGCCTTGACCAGCATTTCGGGGTTGGGAGTAAAAATTTGATGTTGGTGCTCGTCAACCAAAAATTGGCTTATACTGCTAAGCACTTCGGCACGACTAAGTG
>JAHFHZ010000036.1:7769-8340 GCA_023246715.1 Candidatus Magasanikiibacteriota bacterium
TTATTTTAACTTCTAGTATCGTTGTATAATTAAACATGGATTTGGATTGCGGGGAGGAGAGAGGGTCTGCTCCCCGCAGGTTAGCCGCGCACCTGATTGGTGGTACGCGAACGGGAGAGTGCCAGAATGCGCTGATGTTCCTGGACACCGCTGCGCAAAAAACGATGCCGCACCAAGCGCTGCGCTTCGTCGGCTTGCTGCAGAGCGGGGCTCACGAGCTCGGCCTGCATCTGGACTAGAGTGGGCCTTTTTTTGGCCATTGTCCACACTCCTTTCTGTAGCTAGTTTACATTATATTTGACAAAATATATAGTGGTAGTATACTGCATTTATCACTCTATATACTTGAGTGATAATTACTTATCCTTCCTACTTTATGCCCCCAACGCCACAAAATTTTACCAACAAATCCCAGGAAATGATCCAGCAGGCCGCCCGCTTAGCCCATGAAGCTCTGAATTACGAAACTCCCTTTTTACTCTAAAATTTGCTACAATAACAAAGACACCGCGTTAGCGGTGTCTTTGTTATGTGTCACTGTTGTAGCCATGACTACCCACTGTCCGGTATT
>JAHFHZ010000012.1 GCA_023246715.1 Candidatus Magasanikiibacteriota bacterium
AAAAATATGCATAAATCATATAAAAATGCCATAAAAAATAAATTGCCTAGAATTTATACAGCCGAGTTGGTGGATTATCTTTTTGCCAATCCGTTCTACAGCCAACCAAGCTTATCGGTGGCATTGAGTAAAGAGCGGAAGACAGCGGCCAAATACCTTAATGCTCTTTTAGAAGTTAAACTTATTGAAGCTTTTAAGTTTAAGCGCGAGAAGATATATTATTGTCCTAAGTTGCTCAAGTTGCTTTCTTAATGTATGAATGAAGCCGAAACACGAGCCGAATATATCGACCCAATGCTCAAAGCGAGCGGATGGGGCGAAGTCGAAGGATCAAAAATCCATCGTGAGTTTCGTATTACCGAAGGCAGAATCGAGGCCGGTGGCAAACGAAGCAGGCCAGAGATTGTAGATTACATATTGGTTTACAAGAACTGCAAGATTGGTGTAGTCGAGGCAAAGCAGTCAGAGCTATCGGCAACAGAAGGGCTGGCGCAGGCGAAGTCATATGCAAGCAAACTACGCATCGATTATGCCTATGCCACAAATGGCAAGGAGATTTACCAAGTATCGATGAGTGGGAAAGAGACAGAGGGCGTGGTGGCGAAGTTTCCTACACCGGATGAGCTGTGGAATAAAACCTTTTCAGACAAGTCCGCCGTTTCTGGCGGAGAATGGAAAGAGAAATTTGCTGCCATTCCAAACGAGGGTGAGAATGGCAGCCGCTATTACCAAGAGCTGGCGATCAATAATGCGGTACATGCCATAGCTGAAGGCAAAGACAGAATATTACTCACGATGGCGACAGGCACCGGCAAGACGGCTGTAGCGGCTCAGGTATCTTGGAAGCTGTTTCAGGCACGCTGGAATCTGAAGAAAGACGGTGCTCGTCGCCCGAGAATCTTATTTTTGGCAGACAGAAATATTCTTGCTGATCAAGCATTTAGCAATGACTTTTCTATCTTCGCGAGCGATGCACGAGTGCGTATTAACCCGCTCGATATTCGCAGAGCAGGCGGGGTGCCGACCGGAGGTAGTGTCTTCTTCACCATTTTTCAGACATTCATGAGCGGCGCTGACAATACTCCCTACTTCGGGCAGTATCCAGCTGATTTCTTTGATGTGATTATTATCGACGAGTGTCATCGTGGTGGCGCAAATGATGAAGGAAACTGGCGTGGCATATTGGAATACTTCTCTCCGGCGGTGCAGATCGGACTCACTGCAACTCCTCGTAAGGAGGAAAATAGGCATACATATAATTATTTTGGCGAACCGGTCTACATTTATTCACTCAAAGAAGGTGTGAATGATGGCTTCTTAACGCCGTTCAAGGTGAAGCGTATCAAGACAACATTAGACGACTATATATTTACTTCTGACGATCAGATCATTGAGGGTGAAGTGGAGGAAGGCAAGATTTATGAAGAGGCAGATTTTAATAAAATAATTGTTATCAAAGAGCGTGAGGCGAAAAGGGTGCGGGTGGTGATGGATGAGATAAACCAAAATGAAAAGACCATTATATTCTGTGCCACTCAAGACCACGCGCTGGCGGTGCGAGACTTGGTGAACCAGATGAAGGACAGCAAGGATGCGAATTATTGCCAGCGTGTGACGGCTAATGATGGCGCACGAGGCGAGCAATACTTGCGTGAGTTTCAGGATAATGAAAGAACAATCCCAACCATTCTAACGACATCGCAGAAGCTCTCTACCGGTGTGGACGCAAGAAATGTGCGCAATATCGTGCTGATGCGCCCCGTCAATTCAATGATTGAGTTTAAGCAGATTATTGGGCGAGGCACACGCCTCTTTGATGGCAAGGAATACTTTACTATTTATGACTTTGTGGACGCCTATCACCATTTTGCTGATCCTGAATGGGATGGTGAGCCTGTGGGCGAGACCACAGAGGAACTGCGAGAGCCAAAAATTTCTAAAAAGCCAGAGGAACCGAAAGAGCCTATATCGCCAGAGTTACTACCGCCGAAGCAGAAACTCAGAATAAAACTTCGTGATGGCAAAGAGCGAGAGATTCAGCACATGATCGCCACTTCGTTCTGGGGAGCAGATGGTACGCCTGTTTCGGTTCAGGAATTCATGGACAACATGTTTGGCGTCATGCCGGAATTCTTTAAGAGTGAGGGGGAGCTTCGAAAGATATGGTCAAATCCAACCACTAGAAAAGCATTCCTAGAGAAAATCGCCGCCATAGGATATGGCAAAGATGAACTCGAGATGCTGCAGAAGATGATTGACGCCGAGCAGAGCGATCTGTTCGATGTCTTGAGTTATGTCTCCTTCCTGACAGCACCAATTTCACGTGTTGAGCGTGTGGAGCAAGCAAAGGGCAAAATAATGGAGGGACTAGACGAGAAGCAGAAAGAATTCTTGAATTTTGTTCTGTCGAAGTATGAAGAGCGGGGTGTGGAAGAGCTTGATGAAGAGAAATTGCCAATTTTATTGAATCTGAAATATCATGCTGTTGCCAATGCTGTAAGCACGCTTGGCGAGGTCGATTCCATTCGATTAGTCTTCTTCAATTTTCAGAAGGAGCTGTATCAAGCCGTGAAGTAGCTTAACCCTTATTCTTTTTATATCGAATACTTGATAACATTTTTTCCTTTGGTTGGTTTTGATTCAGGTGTCTCAAGCCACTCTGGGTGAACTTTGAATATTACTCTTAATTCGCACATACTTTTATCAATATCTTTGAATTTGAGCAACTTTTTCGGTTCAAATTTTCTGACATCGTCCCCGCCTTATTTTTTGTATTCGAGAATATCTCCGGGCTGACATTCCAACGCTTGGCAAATTGCCTCTAGGGTTGAAAGCCGGACAGCCTTAGCCCGGCTGTTTTTTAAGACAGAAATATTAGCCATTGTGATGCCGACTTTCTCGGCCAGCTCGGTAACGCTCATCTTGCGCTTCGCGAGCATCACATCGATATTAATAATGATTGCCATAGCGTTACACAGTTAAGTCGTTCTCGGATTTTATTTCGACGGCACTTTGTAACAGTTTTTCAAACACGCCCGCGGCAGTGGCGATTACGATAGAAAAAAAAGTAGTCACTATACACAGGGCAATAAATCCCGCCGGGTCGTCTCCGTCAGCATGAAATATCCGTATGTAGAGCGCCGCGCCCACAATGAAAGCAACCAGGGCCAGTGCACAGTATTTTATCGTCCGCAAAGTTTTCACGGAATTGAGCGAGAATACTTTATTTTGCCAGATGTATCCGAGTAACGTAAACGCTTGGTAGAGCGCAACGAAAAATGGAATGGAGGCGATATAGGCATACGCCAAGAACGGATCCTTGAAGTAAATTTCAAAGAGCGTGGCGTGCGCGTTCCGGCCCTCCAGGTGGGGTTCCCACAGCATGAAAGAAAGAACGCCAATGCCAACGAGCACAATGACCACCTGAAGAAAAATTATTGAGCTTTTTTTCATAAATGCTGCTATTAATTTAGATGATAGGGGCATTTTAAACTAGTTATTATCGTTTGTCAATATATATTTATCGTTATACTAGGGATAATTGTCGGATTGACCCACTAAACCCACTCTTGTAGCTGTAAATCACGAAAGCACCCCTATTGTCATTACGAGGAGCGCAGCGACGAGGTCTCGCAATGCCTCGGAAGGCCAATCCCATCGTTTGAGCACTAAACTAGGGGATTGCTTCGCTCCTTACAGTCGCTCGCAATGACAAAAGGTGGCATTTTGTAATTCAAAACTGGTAGTAGGGAGTGTTTTCAGATATGATTAACAAGTATTGTGTTCGTAAATGTGTTTTTTAATGATTTTTTTGTTTTGTTCAACCATAATTAAGATGTATGGAAAGAGTTGGGGAGAGGAAGGGTGCGGCGGTTTTAAAACCAAAATTCTTGCAGCGGCCAACCCCCGAGTTGAGCGTGGGCCGCGCCCATTTTGGCAGTGAAATTAAAAGAAGGCTTCCCTGGATTTTATTGAGCGTTGCGGCTGGGGTGGTGATGATTTTGATTGGCCAAGGGTATGAGCACGTTTTGGCCCAAAAAATACAGCTGGTGTATTTTATCCCGATGATCGTGTACATGAGTGACAGCATCGGCACGGAAACTTTGGCGTTGTTTGTGAGGGAATTAGCCCTGCGGCGATTGAGTCTCCGGCATATTTTTATTAAAGAACTGTTCGTCGGTCTTTTTTTAGGAGCAGCGAGTGGTTTGCCGATGGGTCTGCTCTGCTATCTGTGGCTCTGGGATGTGGCGCTATCTGCCACGGTGGCCTGCGCCATGATTATTAATGGCATGTTTGCGGTGTTAATTGGCATGGTGGTGCCGACGTTGTTTGCGAGATTTGGGAGAGATCCCGCGGTCGGCACCGAAGAAATTGCCACCGCCATTTCGGATAATTTGAGCATGTTGGTGTATTTTATTGTCGCCACGTTACTTTTATTTTGGCGTTAAATACATTGAGATCATATTAAAATCAATCTGTGTCATTCCCGCGCAAGCGGGAATCCAGTCGGTAAACCAAACCCGGATTCCCACTGGAGTTTACCCTCACGAAAGTGGGGGTGGGAATGACAGTTTTGCAATGAGCTGATTCTATATTTTTACTTTAAGGTGAGCCTTATGCTCCAAACCGAAGTCAAAACACTGCCACCACCACCGCCGTTTAAAAAGTTATTGGGACCGAGTTTCATTTTGCTCGGGCTTGGCCTGGGATCGGGTGAAATTATTCTGTGGCCGTATTTGGCGGCCAACTGGGGGGTGGGTATCGCCTGGGGCGCGGTATTGGGGATCACGTTCCAGTATTTTATTAACATGGAAATCGAGCGCTATAGCCTGGCGCGCGGCGAGAGCGTGTTTATTGGCTTGGCGCGGCGGTGGAGCTGGGTGTCGTATTGGTTAATTTTTTCGACGCTGGTTGGTTTTGGCTGGCCCGGCATTATTGCTTCGTCGGCTTTTTTATTTGCCTCGATTTTTGGGGGAAATAGCACAATAATCGCCATTAGTTTATTAATTTTGATTGGACTAATTTTGAGTTTTGGCAAATATATTTACACGACGGTAGAAAAATTTTCACAGATTATTATTTGTATTGGCGTGCCGTCTGTTTTTATTCTGACGTTGTATCTGGCCCGGGGGGCGGATTGGGGTTTGTTGGCGCAGGGGATTATTGGCAAGGGCCAGGACTATTGGTTTTTGCCTGGGGGCATTTCGCTTGGTTCGTTTTTGGCGGCGTTTGCTTTTAGTGGCGCGGCAGGAAATTTGAATTTAACGCAATCGAGCTATATCCGTGAAAAAGGCTATGGAATGGGATTTTTTACCGAAAAAATTAAAGGCCTGTTCGCGGGCGGCAAGCAGCAGGTCAACTTGAACGGGTTTGAATTTCACCCGACCCCCGAGAATGTTTCGCTTTTCCGCGCCTGGTGGAAGGCGGTGAACCGGGAACATTTGCTGGTTTTTTATATTACCGGCGCGTGCACGATGCTGTGTTTAATTTTACTTTCGTATACGACCACATTTGGGTTGCCGGGGAATGGCGAAGGGATTCGTTTTGTGGTAAATGAAGCGCGGGTGATCGGGGAGCGAACCTGGCCGATTATTGGCACGCTATTTGCGGCCGCGATGGGGTTGATGTTGTTTTCGACCCAGTTTAGCGTGCTTGATTCTACCAGCCGGATCGCATCCGAAAATTACGCGGCCCGGGCCATGAAGCGGGGGCAGAACCCGGCAATTTCACGACTGTACTATTTGTTTTTATGGGCGCAAATTTTATTCGGTATTGTTGTTTTTGGGAGCGGGTTCAAAGAGCCGTTGACGCTCTTGATTTTGGGCGCGGTGATTAACGCGGTGTGCATGTTTGTGCATATTGCGCTGGTAAATATTTTGAATTATCGTGAGTTGCCGCGTGAAATTCAGCCGCATCTATTTCGCCGGGTGATGATTATTATCGCGTTTATTTTCTTTGGGATTTTTTCGGGAATTACGTTTTGGGATAAATTGTTTTAATGGAAGAGTGTAGAGCTAGCTGCCGCGCTCACCCGCACGGTGAGTGTGACGTCCGAGCGGCTGGGATCAAAAAGCGGATCGCCGCTCGGGGCGCCCGGCAAAGCTAACTTCGTAGCGTGGCAAAACAGGCGGCTAGCAGCCGCTTGTTTTTATTGACAAAAAAAGCGTCGAGCGGTATACTCAGGTATGAAAAATCATACTTAATGTGTATCTATGAAACAGTCTGTGGCGCACAAGCTGCCTAAAGATATTCGCGAGCGAATTAAAAAGCTCCACGCCCGCGACCGATTGTATGGCACCGCCACGGTCGGGGAGCGTGGCCAGGTGGTTATTCCCGCCGAAGCGCGGAAAGATTTGGCGCTCAAGCCGGGGGATCAGTTGGTAGTCGCCGGTAATCCCGACCGTAAAACGCTTTTTCTAATGAAAGGAAATAGTTTGGAGCAGTTTATTAAAATGATGCTCAAACATCTGTCGGGCAGCGGTATGGAAGACGACGCCCGGGCGTACTTGGAAAAAATGTTTGGAAAATTGACGACCAAAAAAACTATTACTGCTAAACGTACTTAATTATTATCCGTATGAATATCCGCGGTTGGTTTACGAAAAAAAGGTTGATTTGGGGGGCAATTATTGTGTTAGTGATTGGCGGTTTGTTGTGGCAACGCGCTAAAAATGCTGATCTGGGCGCTGGCATACAAACGGCCAAAGCCAGCAAGCAACCGCTTGAAGCCACCGTATTGGCTACCGGCCAGGTGGTGAGTAGTGTTGATTTGGATTTGAGTTTTCAGAGTAGTGGCGTGGTTCGACAGGTGTTAGCGAAGGAAGGCGCGGTGGTAAAAGCAGGGCAGTTTTTGGCTGCTTTGGACCAAACCAACGCCCGAGCCAGCCTAACGAGCGCACTTGGTACTTTGGCGCAGGCGCGGGCCAATTACGACAAGGTTCTCTCGGGAGCCAGTAACGAAGACGTCGCGGTGGCCAAAGCAACCGTCGCGGCGGCCGAAGCCACGCTCGGCAACGCGCAAAATAATTTACAAGTGGTTACCCAGCAACAGGCGGTGTTGGTGCAAAATGCGCACAGCATATTTTTGAATTCAACTTTGGCGGTGTCCGACGGCCCGTCGAATAGTTCGAGCGTGCGGCCAACGGTGAGCGGAACCTATATTGGTACCCAAGAAGGACAATACCGGATTATGGTTTTTTCGGGTGGGAACATCCAGTATATTGTGAGCGGGCTTGGCACAGGCAGCGGCCAAATTCCATTTAATGCCGCTTCCACCGTGGCGATTGGCCAAGGATTGTTTTTGCAATTTCCGGTCGGAAATTACCACCCCGATGATTATTGGACCATTGATGTCCCTAACACCAAGGCCAGTACCTATTTAACGAACCGTAACGCCTATCAGTCGACGCTCGAAACACAGCGCCAAGCCGTGGCCGGGGCAGAGGCTTCGGCTAGCTCGGCTCAAACCAGTTTGGCTTCAGCGAACGCGGCTTTGGCTTTGAAGCAAGCCTCGGCCCGGCCTGCGGACGTAGCTGCGGCGAAAGCCCAGATTTTATCGGCCGAGGGCCAAGTGGCCGCAGCCCAAGCCACGCTCAATAATGCAGTCATTCGCGCCCCGAGCGGCGGGACCATTACTCGCGTGGACGTGAAAGTGGGCGAGCAGGCCAGCGCGCTGCAAACAGTGATGGTGTTGCAGGATGTGGGTGATTTATATGCCGAAGCCAACGTGAGTGAAGCCAACGTGGCAGCGCTTAAAGTTGGCCAGAGCGTTGATTTTACTTTTGACGCGCTGGGGCCGGATCGGCATTTTACCGGCAGCGTACGCACCATTAACCCGGCCTCCACCGTGGTTTCGGGTGTGGTGAATTACAAAGTTACCGCGAGCCTGGACAAAGTAACCGAGATTAAACCGGGCATGACGGCGAATATGACTGTGCTCGTGGTCAAGAAAGACGCGGCGCTGGCTATTCCCAGCAGCGCGTTATTGAACCAGACTGACGGCCAGTATGTGCGCGTGATCACGGACCATACTCAAAAAACATTTGAATCGGTTAAAGTAACGGTCGGCTTACGGGCCGATGGCGGCTTGGTAGAAATCACCGCGGGATTGAACGAAGGCCAGGAAGTAGTGACGTTTATCAAGGAATAAGTATGAGCTTGATCCGCGTTGAAAATTTGGCCAAGGAGTACGTGAATGGTGAGGTGGTGACGCCGGTTTTGCGGGGCGTTAGTTTTACTGTGGAACCGGGTGAATTTGTAGCGATCATGGGCCCCTCTGGCAGCGGTAAATCCACGCTCATGCATATTTTGAGTTTTTTGGATCGCCCTAGCACCGGCCGCTATGAATTTGAAGGTCTTGATACCAGCGAATTTAGCGATGAGTACTTAGCTGGTTTACGCAATGAACGTGTCGGCTTCGTGTTTCAATCGTTTAATTTGTTGGCGCGTACCAGTGTGCTCGATAATGTAAAATTACCCCTCTTGTACAGCCGGGTAAAAAAATCCGAAACACTCGCTAAAGAAGCCTTGGCCGCCGTTGGTCTGTCGCATCGGTTAGATTATTTTACGAATCAAATTTCGGGTGGTGAAAAACAACGGGTGGCGATTGCTCGCGCTTTGGTGAATAATCCCGCGGTTTTATTTGCCGACGAGCCAACCGGTAACTTGGATTCAAAATCTGGCAATACCGTAATGCAGATTTTGCAGAACCTGAACGATCAAGGACGCACGATTATTTTGGTGACGCATGAACAGGAAACGGCCCGGCACGCCCGGCGTATTTTGCGCGTGAAAGATGGCGCTATTTTGGCCGATGAGCGGGTACTCGACCGGGTGTTAGCTTTTTCTGATAAGGAATTGGTGAAGTAAGCACACTGAGCGCGGATTTTGTATGAATTTTTTTTCTACTATTCAACTGGTGTTCCGCACCCTGCGCGCCCGCAAAGGGCGTTCTTTGTTAACGATTTTGGGAATTGTGATTGGTGTGGCTGGGGTGATTATTATTATCGCGCTTGGCGCCGGGGCGCAGAGTTTGGTTTTGGGTCAGGTAACTAAGCTGGGATCAAATTTGATTAGCGTGCAGCCGGGCAAAAGTAACGAAAAAGGCCCGCCGGCGGCTGTGTTTGGTATTACGGTCACCACCCTGGTAAATTCCGATATTGACGCGATCCGCGACCAGGGCAACGTGCCGCACGCCACCGCTATTACGGGGGTGGTCCAGGGTTCGGGGAGCGTTATTTGGGGCAATAAAAGCGTGGATACGAATTTTTGGGGAACAGATGGAGGTTTCCCTGGGGTAATGAATATTACGATGGAAGCGGGCCGATTTTTTGATAAAGCCGAAGCGGATGGCGGGGCTAACGTGGTGGTGCTTGGCAAAAGCGTTGGCGACCAATTGTTTGCCGGTACGGGAATGGATCCGGTTGGCCAGGTGATTAAAATAAAAGGCGCTAAGGCAACTGAAGCCGGTGGCGTGCCGCTGCGCATTGTGGGTGTGGTGGCGGAACGGGGGAGCGTGTTTGGTAATGACCAAGACGACCAAGTGTATGTTCCGCTGCCGATCGGCCAGCAGCAGTTGCTGGGCATTCGCTATCTGCAAGCGATCAACTTGAAGGTTGACGCGGCAGAAAATGTCAGTTCCACCATTGCCGACATCAACCGTATCTTGATGCAGCGGCACCGCATTCAACGCGAAGTAGATGCGGATTTTACGATCCGTAATTTGGCCGACGCGATTAGTATTTTGACCACGATTACCGACGCGCTCCGGATTTTTTTGACGGCCATGGCCGCGATTGCTTTATTGGTTGGCGGAATTGGCATTCTGAACATCATGCTGGTTACGGTGGCAGAGCGCACCCGCGAGATTGGTTTGCGTAAGGCGGTTGGCGCCACCAATAGCGCCGTGCGCAATCAATTTTTGTTGGAAGCAAGTTTGCTTACGTCGCTTGGCGGCGCGCTCGGAATTATTTTTGGGGTTATTATTTCGTATTTGGCGGCCGTGGGTATCCGTACCCTGGGATATGATTGGGCGTTTGAGATTTCGTTTGTGTCGATTGGCTTGGCGGTGGGCGTGTCAATTTTAACTGGCGTATTGTTCGGCTTGTATCCGGCGTTTAAGGCGGCCAAGTTTAATCCGATCGACGCTTTGCGTTACGAATAAGGTATGTTTGCAGTCTTAAAACAATCATTGAGGGCGCTTAGCGCCAATAAGGCGCGCACGACGCTTACTACGCTCGGGATCGTGATCGGAATTGCCACGGTTATTTTGGTATTATCGGCTGGCGCGGGGTTTCGGAGTTTGATTGATGCGCAGGTGGCGGCCTTTGGGAGTAATACGTTATTTATCGAAACCCGCGTACCAGCTACCACCAAGCAGCGGGCGGCGTCGGGGGACAATGCTTACAACCAAGGGGCGTTGGGCGTGGTAATAAATACGCTCAAGGACCGTGATCTGCAGGAGATTAAAAAAATACCTAACGTGGTGAATGATTACGCGATGGTTACCGGGCAAGCGGTGGCGAGTTATCGGGATAATCAAAAGAATGCACTTTTTTACGGCTCAACTGCCGAACGATTTGAAATTGATAAGCATACGCTAAAAGCCGGTCGTTTTTATACGGCCGCCGAAGACGTGGGTGCGGCGCAGGTGGCGGTGCTGGGGAGCAGCCTGGCGAAAAATTTATTTAACCAGGATGACCCGCTTGGTAAATTGATTCGTTATGGCACCCTTAATTTTCAGGTGATTGGGGTATATAAGCCGCAAGGGGATATTACCGGGGTCGCCAACGACGCGGTCTATATTCCCATGAATACCGCTCAGCATAAAATGCTCGGCATCGATCATTTTTCTTTCGTTATCGTGCAAGTGGCGGATATTAAGCGCGCCGACGAAACGGCGAACCAGATTAAATTATTATTACGCAGCAATCACGATATTTTGAGCCCGGAAAAAGATGATTTTATTGTCCAGACCCAGGCCGAGGCCCTGGCCACGTTCAATACGATTTTTGGCGGGATTACTATTTTGTTAATCGCGATCGCGGCGATTTCGCTGATTGTCGGCGGGGTGGGGATTATGAATATAATGTACGTGGTGGTGACTGAGCGCACGGCCGAGATTGGGTTGAAAAAAGCCATTGGAGCCACGAATAAGGATATTTTGCGGGAATTTTTGACCGAAGCGGTGCTGGTAACGGTGCTTGGTGGTATTTTGGGGATTATGCTTGGTGCCCTGCTTGGGTATGTGGTGTCGATTATTGCCACGGCCGCTGGATTGGAGTGGGCGTTTGTGGTGCCGTTCAACGCGATCGCGCTCGCGGTGGCTGTTTCGGCCACCATCGGGATCGGGTTTGGCGTGTTGCCAGCCCGGAGCGCCGCGCGCCTGGATCCGATCGAGGCGCTTCGCTACGAATAATGACACAAAAAAACAGCCGGTGAATTCACCGGCTGTTTTTTGTTGTTTTTATAACGCGCCCAAATCTAGGGTGTGATCGAGCTTCATTTCGGCTACGAATGCGTAGGCATGGCTTACCAGTATGACGGCGCCATCAAAATTATTGAGCGCGCGGGCAATAACGGGTAAATGACGAAAGTTAATATGATTAGTGGGCTCATCCATAATGAGCAGGCCGGGTTTCTGCAAGACAAATCGCGCGTAGCAGAGCAGTCCTTTCTGACCTTCGGAAAGTGAGCCAACCTTGTTTTTTAACAGTACGGCCGAGAGTAGGAATTGTCCGGCCGCCGCGTAAATTTCTTGATTATACGGATTGACCATTACTTCTTCGAGCGCTTGATAAGCGGTTTTATCAAAATCTAAGCCCGAAAAATCTTGGCGGTAGTAGCCAATGGTGACCCCGGGCGTTATGGCCGCTCCCGGCTCGGTGCCGAGTGAGAGTGCGGCTAAAAGCGTGCTTTTGCCGATGCCGTTGGGGCCGGCAATCAAGAGCCGTTCTTTTTTGCGAAGCGTCAGCGGTGAGAGTAGCGTCTTGCGGGCGGGTTCGTGGTTTACCATGACGCCCACCGAATTAATGGTCAGCACCGCGCCGACTATATCGGTTTGAGCGGGAATTTTAAAATCATTGATAGTTTTATCTTCTTGGCGTTCATCGACCATTGATTCTTCGGCTTCTTCCACCTGGTCGCGGAGTTTGCTGGCTAATTTGCGCATCTTGCCGCCTTTGTGGGAAAAAAAGTTGATTTTATCTTTACGATCCTGGATGCTTTTTTTAAGCTGGGCATTTTTCATGCGTTCGCGCTCGATTTGGGCTTCAATTTCGCCAAGCACGCTGTAGTAGTCGCCCAAGTATTGCTCGACCTTGTGCGTATAGGAGTCTAAATATAACACCCCGTGCGTAAAGGCATTCAAAAAGTTGGCGTCGTGCGAAATGACTAGGCAGGTTTTAGGATAATCGATCAGAAATGAAGTGAGGTGTTCAATGCCGATGGCGTCCAGATTGTTGGTTGGTTCATCGAGCAATAAAATATCTGGCTCTTGGATGAGGGCGTACGCTAAGAGCAGGCGCGCTTGCTGGCCGCCCGAAAAGGCGTTGATAGGCTTATCCAGCGGCGCAACCAAATGCGTAATATCCAGGACGTTTTTAATTCGTTTGGGTAAGTCGTATGTTTTGTCGGGAAAGGCATCGGCAAAAAATTCTTCAACCGTTTTGGTTAATTTATCGGCGGGCATGACCTGGGTGGCAATCGCGATCGTGGCGCCATTTTGGGTACTCACCGTGCCGTTTTCGGGAGCGAGTTCGCGGGTTAAAAGCTTAAAAATAGTGCTTTTGCCAGCGCCATTTTGGCCCATAATGGTTATTTTGGCGTTGGCGCGTACCGAAAAATCAGCCTCATCTAAAATGGGCCGGTCATGCACATAACTGAACGAAACTTGGTCAAAGCGAATAATAACGTTGCCGTGTTCCATAGGAAATATTTTTTGTTGCTCCAAGCGCTTGTTATACAGCAGGCCAGCTGAAAAGTCAACGGTTTTTGACTGTTTGCGCCGCACCAGCTAAGATTGCTGCATGAAAAAAATTGTTGCACAATCTACGCAGCGCTTTGATGTTATTGTGGTGGGTGGCGGAGCCGCAGGGATGATGGCGGCCGGGCGCTCGGCCGAGCGTGGCAAACGGGTATTGCTTTTGGAAAAAAATAAAACCCTCGGCGCTAAATTAGCGATTTCGGGCGGTGGGCGATGCAATATTTTGAACGCGGAGTTTGATCTTCATGTGCTGCTTAAACAATACGGCCCCGCGGCGAAATTTTTATTTTCTCCATTCACGGTATTCGGCGCGCGAGAAGCAATGGATTTTTTTGAGCAGCGTGGTTTGCCGTTGATCGTGGAGATGGGCAGCCGCGCTTTTCCGGCGACGCAGCGGGCGGAGGATGTGGTCGCGACACTCGAAAAATACGCGCGCGACAACCGGGTGGTGGTGAGGGTGGGCTCGGGAGTGGCGCAGGTGATAACTGAAAAATCTAGAGTTACCCAGGTAGTGGCAGGGGGAGAGCGGTTTGTTGGGGAAACAGTGGTGTTGGCCACGGGTGGGCTATCTCACCAGGAGACGGGTTCAACGGGGGACGGTTTTAATTGGTTGCGCATGCTCGGGCACCAGGTGCAACCACCCACGCCGACGATCGTGCCGCTCGCGGTTGGCGAGCGCTGGGTGAAAAATTTGGCTGGGACGACGCTGCTTAATGTTAAAATTACTTTTTTTAACCAGGGAAAAAAACAATTTACCAAGCGGGGGAATGTGCTTTGCACGCATTTTGGAATTTCTGGCCCCCTGATTTTGAACAGCGCGGGCAGGGTGGCGGATTTGCTCCAAGCCGGAGTGGTAACTGGCCAGATGGATTTCTTCCCGGAATTGGACCTCGGCACTTTGGAAAAACAATTGATCGTTTTATTTGATTCGCATAAGAACAAGGATTTAAAAAATACGTTAAAACATTTCTTGCCGCCCGGAACGGCCGCCGAGCTATTGGCGCTGGCGAGCGTTCGTGACCCTAACCTAAAAGTACATAGCGTTACGCGCGATGAACGAAAATATTTGGCCGGCTTATTTAAGGCTGTGCCTTTTACCGTGGCGGGTTTGATGGGTTTTGATCGCGCGGTCGTGGCTGACGGCGGCGTGCCGCTCACCGAGATTGACCCGAGAACGTTTCGTTCGCGAATAATCGATAACTTATTTATTGTCGGCGATTTACTTCATATTAATCGACCGTCGGGCGGGTATTCGCTGCAGCTTTGCTGGACCAGCGGGTATGTGGCTGGAAATTCGATCTAACGAAAATGAACGGTTAAAAAAACCACCCCTGTTAAAGAAGAGTGGTTTTTTGTTGTTTGTTTTTTAAGGAGGAATTGAAGAGGGTTTAGAAGTGAACGTTGAAATTTCCACCCATGCCTCCGCGGCCCATCAGGCGGCCGCCTTTTTTACCAGCCATTTCAGTTTGTTTCGTTTTGAGGAAGGCCTGGCGCTGATCGGCTTGCGCTTGGGTGATTACTCCTTTATCTACAAGAGCCTTTAAGTGCGCGGCCATTTCGGCGGCGCGGGCAGCCTGCATTTTTTTGGTGATTGTTTCTTCGGAGATGCCTTTATTTTTGGCGAGCTGCTGCAAACTGGTACCTTCGGCCCAGGCAGTTTTTATTTCGCTGACATTAATACCGAGCAGGTCGGCTTGCTTTTGAAACGTCGTCGTTTGCTGCGCGGCAATTTCATCGGAATTCGGCGGCGTGCCAAACATTCCCATGAAACCGTGCGCGGAAGCGGCATCGGCGCTGAGGAGGCCAAGACCAAGTAAGGGAACGGCGGCAAAAGCGAGCAATTTTTTGTTCATAGAGTTTCGTTAGCTGTAAATAAGTTAGTTTTTACTAATGGCCATTAGTACGCGCGGAGCGTTCAAGCGCGGCCGGAGTGCTGCGGAGTGCCATCCGGCCACGTGTACGCTTAGGTTTACCGGCGAGCGCCGGTACGCCAGGACACAGAAAGTACGGTAGAGCTAGTCTTGTGAACCAGCTGTACCTTCCCTAGTTTTCTGCCTCCCGCTAACTGTATTACAGCGACACAAAACTAAATATTTCATCGGCCGATTTTGCGCACGCCAAAAGCTTCAAATTCGTAGCCTTGAGGCTGGCCAAACACCATTACCCGATCCCCGGCCGAGAAGACAGCGCCAGCAGGCAAGCGGGTGTTGTTGGTGACGAGCACGGAAATGAGCTCATCTTGTCGCACTCCAAGTAAAAAGCCGCGGTTAGTGAGTGTTTTAATCTGTCCGCGGTGGATGTTGCGCAGTGTTCCGGAATGGAATTCTTGATAAAAATAACCCGGGAAGGGCATGTGGGGGCCGAGCGCGAAAGTGGCTAATTGATGGTGTAGGCCGGTGCGCGCGAAGATAAAGCTACTCATTGATACAAAGAGGGTGATGCCAGCTAGCGATAATAATAATGGCCGGCGATAGGCGAAAGCGTAGCGTCTAACCAATATTTCGAGTAAGACCAAAAAAATAATCGAGACCACGATCAAAAGCCAGGGAAGCGAAACAAAAAAAGCGTACCAGCCGCGCGGGCCGAATCCCGGCACCAGCCAAGCGCCCGACTCATTGAGCATGAATACAATCAGGCTTACGACAAATAATAGCGTGAGACTGACAATGATCGCGCCGGTGCCAAGTAGGCCAGCGCTGAGCGCGAATCGCCAGCGGGGCACCATCTGCACTTTCCCAGTGTTGATGGCTTCGAGTACCTGGTGGCGGGTTGATTCGGCAGGAGTTTTAATTGTTTCGGGCGTTTCCATAAGATTGTTTATTTAGCGTGAGGGGATTATTTTTTTCAGTAATTCGCGCCCGCGTTTGAGCCGAACTCCGACGGTGGAAATAGGAATATGCAGAATATCGCCAATTTCCTGGTACTCGAACTCTTCAAAATAATAGAGTACGAGAGGCTCGCGATATTTGGTGTTGATTTGTCCGAGGGCGTTATCAAGCACATCGCGGATCTCGCGCCGTTTGGTAAGGTCGTCTGCTCCCTCTTTGGCCAAAGGGTGCGGGAATAGTAAATCAGGATCAAAAAAACCCAGGGGTTCGCGCCCCTTCTTTTTAATCGCGTTAATACATTCATTGTGCGCAATACGGTAAATCCAGGGGCTGAAGCGACGCGAGGAATCAAAGCTCTGCAGGTTGGTGTAGGCTTTGATGAAGACGTCCTGTACTAGGTCTTTGGCATCCTCGTTGTTTTGGGTAAATTTGCTGGCATAGCGCCAGAGTTTGGTTTCGTAGCGGTTGAGCAGGGTACCAAACGCTTCTTTATTGCCCTGTTGTACTAGTCGCGCGATTGTTTCGTCTGAGTCGTCGGGTATATTCATACAATCGTTGCCTATAGTACAGTAAAAACTTGGCTCATATTTCAGGATAGGCCCGGGTAGCTGCGGCCTTTTCAACGGATCAACGATTGGTTAAGCGCCTTTCTTCATCGAGTAGTTTTTTGGTTTTGAGCAGTTTGGTTAAATGTTTTTGGAGCCGATTTTCTGCTTCGGTTGTTAGGTAGGGCGCATGCATGGCTTCGTTGAGTTCCCGAGAGAAAAATTTTTTAAAATCATTTACTAATTCATCCAACAGGTCGGTGTTAGTTTTGCCAGGCCACGGCAAGTCGGCGATGTAGATACCGGCGGGCAGGGCGCGGCAGATCGCGAGCGAATATCGTGCGGCGTAGGACATATAATTTCATTTTAAAATTCAATGCTTTTGAATTTTTCACCAGCCACAATCACGTGATCTAGCAGTGGAATGCCAATGATATTACCAGCTTCGGCCAATTGACGGGTGATTTCGCGGTCAGCGGAGCTGGGCGTGGTGACGCCCGAGGGATGGTTGTGCACCACGATTACGGCCGCGGCGTTGTAGGCGATGGCGGGCTTGAATACTTCGCGGGGGTGAATCAGGCTGGCATTGAGCGTGCCGATGGAGATGACCTCGTCGTGCAATAGCCGTTGGTGGCTGTCGAGGTAGAGGCCGCGTAGTTGTTCTTTGGGGAGATTGTTCAATTCGCTGGTGTGCGCGGCAACGTCTTTGGCGGTCCGAATAATCGGTGAGCGGCCGTTCTTTTTTTGAAAGAGGCGGCGGCCGAGTTCGCCGCAGGCGATAATTTGCAGGGCTTTGACGGCTGGCAAATTAAATTCCGTGCCCAGGCGTTCGGCATCGGTGTATTCAAACAGCGAACGTTCGCCGTATTCTTTTACTACCCGGGCGCTTAAGGTTAACACGTCTTCCTTTTTGCTGCCGGTGCCAAATAAAATTGCCACCAATTCGGCGACCGAGAGGGCCGACGGCCCTTGGCGCAATAGTTTTTCGCGCGGTTTTTGCTCGTTTGGCAGGTCGTGAATCGTAAGGGTGTATTTTTTTCCGATGCCAAAGGTGCCATCTTCGGCTAAACGCGTGGGGGAGGTTACTTGGTAGGGCGCGGCGAGCGTGGCGGTGGGCATACGGTTAAAAATAATGGCGAGATTTTTATAGTATAACTAAAGAACACATTCCGGAAAATTGTTGTCAAGATAAATAACCAGCACTGTTGACCGACTCGGCTGAGCATGATTTAATTTGGACAGTTTATTTTTTTGATTATCAAGGCACTATGTTTCATTTAATTCGGGAGGTGGCAGGTCGCCGGGTGAGCAGAGGGATTACAACTCCGCTCTTGGTGGGGATCGTGTTGGCCGGGCTAGCCGCGGCGGCGCTTGGCGGCGGAGGATATTGGTATGTAAGTAAAGTGCGGCCGGCCAAGCTGGTACAGGGCGCTTTGACGAAGCTTGGTGAAGCCAGTTCGGTAGAATATGCCGGTACGCTTGATTTTACGGGCAAGCTTCCTAACCCCGCCAATCTGATTCCTGGCGCGGGGTTAATCGGTGGCGCAGAAGCGACTACGGATGTTCCGGCCAGCGCCGCTCCCACGACCAGCGAACAAGTCAAAGTTTCTTTCCAGGGGTTGAGTGATTTACGCGCCGTTGAAAAACGCAGCGGAGCTTTTGCGTTCCAGCTTACGTTGCCAGCTCGCCCTGGAACCACGGGTGGGCAGCAGGTGGCGACTGAATCGCGTGTTGTGGATAATGTGGTTTACGCTCGATTAACCGCTTTACCAGACGTTGGTTTTGATGTCAGCGCGTTTAAAGATCAGTGGGTAAAGCTTGATTTTGCAAGTGTTTTAAGCGACTTAGGCCTTTCTCAGGCAACTACCACGCTTGAAGCCGACGCGCTGGTTGCTCGCCCGACTCCCACCGAAAGATCCGAACTCAAGGCGGCCTTTGAACAGGCCGGTTTATTTACTCTAACGCGCAATTATGGCGCGGAACAAGTAAACGGCGAGCCAGTTTACCATTACGCTTTTATGGTCAAAAAAGAGGCGCTTGCCCCGTTTATTTTGCAGGTGGCCAGGATTTTGCGGTTTGACCAGCAGTTTGCCAAGCAATTGGTTGAAGTTGAGCAAAATGTAGCTACAATTGAAGCCCCGCAGGGCGAGGTGTGGATTCGTAAACAAACAGGCACGTTTGCCAAAATAACTCTGGAAGTAAAGCCAGTGCCAACGGGCGCGGCCGCGGCTGGCCTGGAAAAATTCTTTGCGGAAGTTTCATTTAAAAATTTCAATCAACCAGTACAGGTGGCTGCTCCGGAATCGGCCAAAACGATTCAAGAAATGTTGAACACCATGTTTGAGAGTTTAAGTGGGATTATGCCCGTTCCAGGAACAATGGACGCGGGCGAACCCGATAGCGACACGGATAATTTGAGTGATGCTTTTGAGAAAAGCATCGGTACTAATCCAAACAAGGCCGATACGGATGCTGACGGGGTAACCGACGGCGATGAAAGCATGCTTTGGGGTACCAATCCGCTCAAAGCGGACACCGATGGCGACACCCACCCCGATGGTCAGGAGATAAAAAATGGCTTCGATCCCAACGGGCCAGGCAAACTCCCGAAATTATCTGGTAGTGGACTTTTACCTCTTTCCCGCTAAACTTTAGTTAAAAACCAGGCCGCGCCGGTGGCCTGTTTTTTGTCCCTGGTTATCTTGGAAATGCCGGGCTGAACTGGTATACTCCAAAAAGTGTTAGCAAAAATTTGTTTTTTATTATAGTTTAACTTTAAATTTTTTATATGCAATACTTGAAACCAATTTTTTTGATTTTAGCCCTTTCTTTTTTTCCGAGAGATCCGTTATTATCATTAATCGTGTTGGGATTTTTGGCCTGGTGGCACACTTCTAGCGTGCAGACTGCTCCCGAACAGCAGCAATTTATAGTCGGCAAAGCCCCCAACCCGTTGCCGAGCGGATTTCACAAGGGGTCGACTAATTTTTATCGAGCCACTTGGCTGGGCAAAAAATTTATGCCAGCTGAACATCGCGGTATCAATGTATTTAGTAAGGATGGTGGCGAAAAGGAAGCTTACCCGTTCAAAACTTATTTTGGCCCTGGTTTGCGGGATTCGAGCGTGGAGACCATGAAGATTGATTATCAACTACCCGAGGTGCCATTTTACGCCCGGCCGATTTTGGATGAAATTGTCGAAGTTGTGCCCGGTAAATATTTGGGCAAGATTCACTACCGCTTGATTCCGGGGTATCCCTTCACGATCGGGTATTTTTGGTTGCAGAAATAAAGCTGTTTAATTGTTCGAAGATATTTTAATCTTGCCTGGCTTCTATAAACAGAAAGAGCGGGAATTCCTTACGCGCTTTATTCTCGGCCGTGGCACGGGGCCCGGCCAGGGTGGTTTTTGGAGAGATCCACTCTTCGAGTCGTGAGACAACAAAACCGTGATTGTGCAGCAGTTTGAAATAGTATTGTAACGGACGATGGAAAGAAACCGTCGTCTTTTTTTTGTCGCTGCCGGGGTGCATTTCGATTGGCATGGTGATCTCGGAAAGATATTTATCTGTTCGCCGGTATTGTGTTTTTGTTGTTTCGTCCCATTGCCAGGAGCTGGCCTGTGGAATTCGGAAGGCAGGATGGTTGAGCACGATCGCCAGCCGCCCGCCCGGCCGTAGTACGCGCGCGCATTCCCGCAGAGTATCGGGAACGTTTTTAATATTTTGCAGCGCGAGTACGCAGACAACCGTATCGACACTTTTTTCTTTGAGGAAACTAAGTTTGTCGGCCGGGGCGACGTAAAATTTTGCTCCGGGCGTTTGTTTTTTGGCAAGCGCGATTAATTCGGGAGCAATGTCGGCGCCGAGCACGGTGGCGCCAGCAGCCGCAAAAGCGCCCGCAAATAATCCCTGGCCGCAGGCCAGATCCAGAATAGTTTGGCCGGGGCGTGGGGCGATCAGACGCTGCAGGTTTGGCAAGAGCACTGTTTGTTGGTAACTGTCCGGTTTGAGCACGGTTTGGTCGTACCACGAGGCGACTTTGCCCCAGGAAGTGTTTTTTGCGTCTTTGGCCATATTTGGCAAGTAAGGTTTATGTGTTAGACTGGAGAGTACTTGATAAAATTTATTTTGTAAATTTCTATGCCAGGGTTTGAACTTCTCACGCGAGCGGTGATTATCGACAATGGCCGACTGCTTTTGTGCCGCGCCCGCGGCAAAGACCATTACTATTTGCCCGGAGGCCATGTGGAATTTGGTGAATCGGCCGCGGTGGCTTTGGACCGGGAACTCCAGGAGGAATTGGGGGTTACTTTAAAAAAGGCTGATTTTATTGGTGTAACCGAGAATATATATGAGCAGGGCGCCACGCGCCATCACGAAATTAATTTGGTTTTTGAAACAACGGTGCAGGGCCCCATTGGGGAAAGTTTAGAGGATCATATTAGTTTTGCGTGGAAAGCCGTCAATGAATTGAGTGAAACAGTTATCATGCCTCCGCAGCTAAAAAAGTTGGTGGGGGAATGGCTGGTTTCCAAACAGCGTTTTTGGGGCAGTGATATATAGCCTGTCGCGCCGCTCGCCACATGCTCGGAGTGATGTGAGCATTTTATGATTTTTATTTATGACAATGTGCATTATTGATTTGAGCCAAACGTTTGGATCGACTATGCCGGTATACCCGGGGGATGTTACGCCTACGCTCCGGCAGATTGCCACCGTAGGTACGGAAGGTTTTTCGGATTTTCAGCTTACTTCGAGTATGCACGTTGGAACGCATATCGACGCTCCAGCGCACATGATCGACGGGGGTAAAAATTTGCTTGAGGTAGAACCAAGCCAGTTTTTTGGCCGGGGAGTTTTGATTGATGCGCGAAATATTTCGTTGATTACCGCCGAGGTGTTGCATGGGGCGCGGCTGCGGGCGGGCGACATAGTACTGGTGAACACGGGCTGGAGCGTTTATTTTGGCCAACCCCGGTATTACGAGGATTTTCCAAAAGTTGAGACAAGTTTTGCGGACGTTTTGATCGCGGCCGGGGTTAGCGCCGCTGGTTTTGATTCGCCTAGCCCGGACACCGCTCCTTTCGCGACACACAAAAAATTACTGGGCCACGGGATTTTGATTATTGAGAATCTTGTTAACTTGGAGCGGTTGTTGGGAGTTGGTGAGTTTGAAGTGGTGGCCTTGCCTGTGAAGTTCGCAGCTGATGGCGGTTTGGCGCGGGTGGTCGCCAGAGTTCCCGCTTAGCTTCTGTTTTGATGCAAGAAGCGAATCAGTACGGTAACAGTACGCCCTTCGTTTATTTCACCTCCGAGACATTTTTCCTATACTTCAGCAAAAGTGAACCAGTGCCCGGCATTGATGTCTTCTGGTTCGCCGGAGGGTTGTATTTTGGGAGTTGCTTTGTCGTTCATAAAGCGTGTATAGTTCAGAGGGATATTTTAGACCGCAGGCTGGCTTGAGTATAACCAGGCGGCTGAAAACAGGCAAGTGTGCCGACGAACGCGCCTATGTTTCAAGAATTGTTTTCTTTTTTTCCGGCGTTGCAGGATAATGCTGCTGTTTTGTATTGGTTTTTAGCGGTTGCCTCGATTTTAGAATCATTGGTGTTTGTGGGGCTCCTGGTGCCGGGAACTACGCTGGTAATTGCCGCCGGGGTGTTGGCTGCCAATGGCGCGCTAACGTTTGCGGGGGTTTTATGGTGCGTCGCGCTGGGCGGTATTATTGGGGACGCGCTGAGTTTTTTCGCTGGTCGACGGGGGATTAGTTTTTTTCAGGAGCAGAATCGTTTTTTTAAACGTTCGTATTTGGCCGAAGCGGAGCAGTTTTTTGCCCGGCACGGCGATAAAAGCGTGGCGCTGGCCCGGTTTATCGGCCCGATTAGATCGTTCGTGCCGTTTGTGGCCGGGCTGAGCCGAATGCGGGCAGGACGGTTTTTTTTCTGGAACACGGTGAGCGCTTTTGTATCGGCGGCTGCTTATGTCGCGCTCGGGTTCTTTTTTGGTGAAGTTTGGCAGCGGGTACGGCATTTGCGTGGTGGACTGGAAATTGCTTTTTTGGTTGTGTTAATTGCGGTGGCCACGGCGCTCGTTTCGCGCAAACAAAAAAAGCTTTTGTTAAAGCAGTAAAAAATATTTTTGGCTAGTTTTATTTGTAATTAAGGTGTCGCTATGTTTTCTTTTTGGCAGGCGGCCATTTTGGGCCTGGTTGAAGGGGTAACTGAATTTTTGCCTATCTCTTCGACGGGCCATTTGATTTTAGCGGCGCGAGTACTCGGCCTGGCGGAAACGGAATTTTTGAAAAGTTTCCAGATTATTATCCAGTTGGGGGCAATGGCAGCCGTGGTGGGGATATTTTTCCGGCGATTATGTTCGATTGAACTGCTTAAGAGATTATTGGTGGCTTTTTTACCAACCGGAATTTTGGGGTTGATATTGTATGATCTGATTAAGCGTTACCTGCTTGGCAACACCGCCGTCACCATAAGCATGCTCGGCATTGGCGGTTTAATTTTGCTGTTTTTTGAACGATTTATTAATCGTAAACACCAAATTGCCAATAGCGCGGCAGAGCTCGCGCGGTTGGAAAATTTGCCATATAAAAATGTTTTTATTATCGGCCTGTGTCAGGCGGTGGCCATGGTACCGGGCGTATCGCGTAGCGCCGCTACTATTGTGGGGGCAATGTTATTGGGATACGACCGCAAAACAGCGGTGGAGTTTTCGTTTTTACTGGCCCTGCCAACCATTCTGGCGGCAACCGGATTTGATTTGCTGCACAATTGGCAATCGTTCTCGAGTAATCAATTCGGAATTTTATTGATTGGTTTTGGGGTGGCCGGGCTCTCGGCCGTGGCTGCTGTGAAGTGGCTGTTAGGTTTTGTGCGTCGGCACAGCTTCCGGGTATTTGGCGTGTACCGCATAGCGCTGGCCGTGGCGTTTTGGTTGGGTTTGAAGTAGAACCTTGCAGCCTAGGAGAAGTTTTTTAAGTCCTCAGTTATTTGTTTTTTCAACTCGGCCACCGAGTTGAATTTTTTTTCGCCACGCAAAAATTGGCCGATTTGGACGGTAATTTTTTGGCCATGCAGATTGCCGGTATAGCCAAATAAATGTACCTCCAGGCAATCGGTTTGCGTAAGCGAGTTGTAGCCGTGGTAAAGGAGCCCTTTGTACGGCACGCCAGCGAGTTCGGCCAGGCAGGCATATAGGCCTTTGGGCAGTCCGTGAGCCAAGCGTAGTTCAAGGTTTGCGGTGGCGGCCCCTGTTTCCTGCCCGCGGCCCTGGCCAGGTAAAATTGTTCCGGTAATTTGAATCATATGAGCAATTTTACGACGAATGTAGAGGGTTGACAAGCGGGCGATCTGCCCTCTCCCGCCGATGAGCTTCGCTAGATTTATCCCTCACGATTTGCTCGTTGGGGGATTTTTTATTGGCTTTACTATTCGGTCGTTAATTGGTACTATTTTTGAGCCATTTAGTTTAATTTCACTATCAACTCATTTCAAAACTGTCATTCCTACCCCACTTTCGTGAGGGTAAATTCCAGTGGGAATACAGGTTTGGCTTACCGACTGGATTCCCGCCTGCGCGGGAATGACACAACTTAATTTTAACATGACTTCTATGTCTATTCTTGTCTCCGGATCGCTTGCTTATGACCATATCATGAATTTTCCGGATAGTTTCCGGAATCATATCCTGCCCGAACAGCTGCATATTTTGAGCGTCTGCTTCATGATTGATCGTTTGGAAAAAACTTGGGGAGGCACAGCGGGCAACATTGCCTTTACGCTCAAAATGCTTGGCGCCGAGCCGATTATTCTCTCGGCGGTGGGTAAAGATGGAGCGGAATACACGAATCATTTTGAGCGTTTGGCTATTTCGACCAAGTATATTGTTCGCAATCAAAAACAGCTGACCGCTTCGGCGTATGTGACTACCGATGCCGATGATAATCAAATTACGGCTTTTTATAATGGCCCGCTTGGTGATGCTGCAGCGTACCATTTGCGCGATGTTTCCGAACCAGCCAGCGTGGTAGTGGTGAGCCCGACGCATAAAGCGGTGATGGTGCAGCATCTTAAAGAGGCTCATGAGCTGGGCTTGAAAGCGGTTTTTGACCCTGGCCAGCAACTAACGGCGTTTAATGAAGCCGAATTACGACGAATGATTAGCCAGGCATATTTTGTGATCGGTAATGATTATGAAGTTAAACTGTTGGAAGAACGTTCGGGTTGGAGCGCCGGGGAAATTTTACAAAATACCCAGGTATTAATTACCACCCTTGGTGAGCGCGGTTCGGTAATCGCGACCCGGGAGGGAGAAACGATTGAAGTTGGGGTTTGCCCGCCGCGATCGTTTGATGATCCAACGGGCGCGGGGGACGCGTATCGGGCCGGGTTTTTTGCGGCCTTTGAACGGGGGTTTGATTATAAAACCTGCGGGCAAATCGGCAGCGTGGCGGCCAGCTACGCCATTGAAACATATGGCACGCAGGAGCACGCGTTCACTACAGAAGAATTTGTTCAAAGATATAAAAAAGCGTTTAACGAAGACATTGCCCTCTAGGCCAGGGCTTTATATTTGCTATGCATAAAGTACTGCGCACCTTGATACTTTCCGATTTGTTTATTATTGGCAGCTTTGGTTTGATCCAGCCGATCTTTGCGGTATTTATGTTACGCCAGATAGGTGACGCGACGCTTGCTTCGGTTGGCCTGGCCTTGTCGATCGCTTTATTTACCAAGGGTTTGTTCCAAATTCTGGTTGGCCGTTTTGATGACGAGGAACGGGGTAACCGCCGCGAACTGTATACGCTTACGGTTGGATCGATTTTAATTTCATTGACTCCGCTCGGATATCTATTCGCGCAGTCCAGCCTGCACGTGTATCTGACGCAATTTTTGTATGGTATTGGGATGGCCCTATCGTACCCCAGCTGGCGGGTTATGTTTACTCGTTATTTACGGCATGATAAAGAAGGGTACGAATGGAGTTTGTATGATACGATTGTGAGCCTGGTAACCGCGGGGGCGGCGGCGATGGGCGCGGTAATTGCCGAGCAATATTCGTTTAATTTTTTATTTATTTCGGTTGCGGCTTTGTCGCTGGTTGGGACGGCGTTTATTGTGCACATGTTCCGTGAAGAGTTTACTACTCTTGGGCAGGATACAAAAAAAGCACGCCGACGCCGTTAGCCGATAGTAAATTTTGATTTTAATGTATCGCGTTGCGTATGAAGACAGATTATAAAGTGGCGGATATTAAGTTGGCAGAATGGGGGCGTAAGGAAATTGTGTTGGCGGAAAGTGAAATGCCGGGGTTGATGGCGTTGCGCAAAAAGTTTGCGGGTAAACGCCCGCTCAAGGGCGCGCGTATTGCTGGCTGTTTGCACATGACCATTCAAACAGCGGTGTTGATTGAAACGTTGGTGGAATTGGGTGCTGAGGTGCGCTGGAGCAGTTGCAATATTTTTTCTACCCAAGACCACGCCGCTGCCGCAATTGCCAAAACGGGCGTGCCGGTATTTGCTTGGAAAGGTGAGACCGAAGCAGAGTATTGGTGGTGCGTTGAACAAAGCCTGAAGTTCTCGGGCGGCAAGGCCCCCAATATGTTGCTTGATGACGGCGGGGATTTAACGGTGCTTATTCATGAGAAGTACCCCCCAATGCTCGCGGCGATTAAGGGGATTTCGGAAGAAACCACCACGGGCGTGCATCGTTTGTACCAGATGATGGACAAAGGGCTGCTCGGGCCGCCGGCAATTAACGTGAATGACTCAGTGACCAAATCTAAGTTTGACAATAAATATGGTTGTCGGGAAAGTTTGGCCGACGGTATCAAACGCGCGACGGATATTATGATCGCGGGCAAGGTGGTGGTGATCGCCGGATTTGGCGATGTGGGCAAAGGCTCTGCGCAGAGTATGCGCGGCTATGGCGCCAGGGTGTTGGTGACGGAAATCGATCCGATTAACGCGCTCCAGGCTGCCATGGAAGGGTATGAAGTAGTGACTATGGAAACCGCTGCTAAAATTGGGGATATTTTTGTCACGGCCACTGGGTGTTGCGACGTGATTATTGGGGCGCACTTGGAAGCAATGAAAGACGGCGTGATTGTTTGTAATATTGGCCATTTTGATAGTGAAATTGACGTGGCCTGGCTGACGAACCAAAAGAAAATTACCGAAATTAACATCAAGCCGCAGGTAGATAAATTCGTGTGGCCCAATGGTAAGTGTTTGATTCTGCTTTCCCGGGGCCGACTGGTGAACCTGGGCAACGCCCACGGGCACCCGAGTTTTGTGATGAGCACGTCGTTTACCAACCAGGTGTTGGCCCAGCTGGCTTTGTGGAACCAAGCCAGCGCCTACGAGCGCGGAAAGGTGTATGTGTTGCCCAAAGCACTGGATGAAGAAGTCGCTCGGTTGCACTTACCAAAGCTCGGGGTAAAGTTGACTAAATTAACCAAGAAACAGGCCGATTATTTGGGCATTGCCGAGAAGGGGCCGTTTAAGCCGGATCAGTATCGGTACTAAAGCAATAGCGAGGAACTATGAAAAAAATAGTATTTGGACCCTTGCAGAAAAAATACCAGGGAAAGATTTTTACTATTACGGAGCGACCGGTTATTTTGCCGAATGGCCAGCGGCTAGTTTTTGAATATTGTGAGCGCAAGCCGAGCGTGTGCGTTTTGGCTTTTGATAAGAAAAAAGAGCTGCTTATGATCAGGGAATTACGGGCGGGAACCAATACGTGGGAGTGGTTTTTGCCGGCAGGCAGAGTTGATCAGGTTGGCGATACGCCCCGCCGCGCTGCCGCGCGGGAGCTTCGCGAAGAAACGGGCTGGATAGCGCGAAAAATTAAACTGCTTTCGCGCAAGCCCTTTCCGAGCGATAAAATTATTTGGGATATTTTTACGTACGTGGCCACCGACTTAACCTATGATCCCCAACCGAACAACGAAGGAGAGGTGATTGAACCGGTATTTATGCCACTCAAAAAAGCAGTAGAGATGGCTCTTCAAGGCACTATTGCCGATGATGCTATCGCTTGTACGATTATCCGATTCGATTATTTGGTGCGGACCGGAAAATTTAAGTGGTAAATTATGAATTATATTTTTGGTTTTTTGGTCACGCTCTGTGGAGTCGGGTTTTTTGCACTAGCTTGGAAACAATTTCGTTTGGCCTTGGGGTTGCTGATTATCGCTTTACCGACATATTTGATACGCTTTCAATTTGGGCCGGTGCCGTCGACCGGCCTGGAATTGTTGTTCGGGATTGTTTTTTTGGTCTGGCTGATTCGTTTTGCCCAAGCTGATTTGGTGCGAATTTTTGCCCTGATTAAACAGCGGTGGCTATTTTTTGTTTTATTGGCAATATTTTTTGCGGCGTCGTTGGCCGGAGTGGCGGTGAGCGACATGGTGTTGTTGTCGCTCGGGCAATGGCGGGCTTATTTTTTGGAACCGTTATTATTATTTTTTGTTCTACTTGGCCGGTTAGGAAAAACCGCTCACCGCGATCAGGTAACTCGCGATGATATTATTCTTTTTTTACTCCTTTCCACCCTCAGCATTTCAGGATACGCATTATTCCAGTGGTTTACCGGGATTGGCATTGCCACTCCGGAATGGACCGCGCTTCCTACCCGCCGTTCCACGGCCTTTTTTAGTTCGCCAAATGCCGTCGGCCTGTACCTGGGCCCGGTAATGGCCCTTGGTTTAGCCCTATGTGTGCGTGAATACCGTGCGGAGCGTGGAGCGACCAAATCTGTCCGGCATTTTTTTTACCACTTGTTGGTTGAAAATCGACGAGCGGCATTTATTTTGATGATTAGTGGAGTTTTGTTGTTAGGCCTCGTGGCGGTGGGGATTACCAAGTCCGAAGGGTACGCGTTGGCGCTACTTTCTGGGGTGGTGGTGCTCGGCTGGTTTTGCGGCTACCGGAAAAGTATCGTGGCCCTGGTCGTGGTGGGGGTGGTGTTGGCCGGGGTGGTTTCACCATTGCAACGGGCGCTCCTGTTTCGCGATCAGTCCGGGCAGAACAGGCTCACTTTATGGAGGTACACCAGTGAATTTTTAACGCGGTCGCCGAATAATTTTGTGTTCGGTGCGGGGGTGCGACAATTCTTTCGCAAAGTGCAAAAACCACATTATGACGTTAAAAAACTAGAACGGCTCATTTACCCGCATAATATCGTGCTGAATTTTTGGAGTGAGATTGGCTTGTTTGGGATGCTGGCGTTTTTGGGGATGCTGGTTTACTTGGCATGGCTGACGCATTGCCAGCGTCTGCAGTCGCCTTATCTGGCAATGGGGTTGTTAGCGGCGCTAACCACGTTCGGGGTGCATGGTTTGGTAGATGTTCCTTATTTTAAAAATGATTTAGCAATGCAATTTTGGATTATAGCGGCATTATTTTTTGATTTTTAATCAGCTATGTTGTTTCATAATTCTGAAAACTCATTTCCATCCGCGGCTACTTTTGACACGGCCGGACCAGAAGAACTTACCCGGCAGAGAACAACCACCCCCGAAGCACGACTAGCAGAATGTGTTCGTGAATTATCCGCTGCCAGCCAGTCTGCGGATCAAACTGGCAAGGCTTTTATTGATTCCACAGATGCTGACCTAGCTAACTACGTGTTAGAAAGTTACGTAGAAGATTTTTTTGAGAACACGCCTGCTGCTGACGAAGAGCAGGTTTTGTATATTTTAGCGCAAGGCGAACAATGGGCCGAGTCTCGTCTGGAGACTCTTAGGGGGCAGCAAGAAGGAGTGCTGCTGATTATGGATAAACCCGAGACTTCCGCACAACGGCTTGAAGCTATCCAGCAGAACGCGGAAATATTGGTGGAGCGGGCGCTTATTTTTAAGGCTCAGGAATTAAAAAAAGGGCTTTTGAAAATTTCTCCGGAAGTTTTTTCTTGATTTTTTATTTTTTCATGAGGAGTTATTTTTACGCTTTGCTTACGGCACCGGGTGTTGTCGCGCATGAGTTGGCCCATGCCTTTTTTTGTTGGCTGGCTCAAGTGAAGATATATCGCATTAAGTTGTTTCAGTTTGGCAATCCGGCGGGATACGTGGAACATCAGGAGCCCCGTAAGTTTTATCAACATGCGTTTATTTCGTTTGGCCCGCTCTTGGTTAATTCGTTTGCAGCGATGATTTTGTTTGCTGGCATTGAGCGGCCGTGGCTGGGAAATGCAAACGCGATTTTTGTCTGGTTGGCGCTGGCGCTCGGGCTTAACGCCATTCCATCGAGTGGCGACGCGGCGGCGCTTTGGCAGCAAAGTCTGCGTTCGGTATGGCGGAATCCGTTTGTGTTGTTGGGCTGGCCGTTGGTTGGGCTGCTGTATGTGTTGAATTTCTTAAAGCGTTGGCACGTTGATTTTTTGTACACCACTTTTTTGTTCTGGCTCGCTGTTTTTGTGTTAAAAGAATAACTTCTGAATTCAGAAGTTATTCCTGCTGGTGATGTTTATTTAGTGGCGCGAGCAATTTTTTTCGTTGGTTTTGTCGGGGCAGAGGTGGAAGGGGGCGTGGAAATGAGGAGTTTTTTTTCGTCAACAATGAGCATCGCCAGAATTAAGAGCGTGCAGAGTACAGCGAGCACATACCAACCCACGCCAACCGCCATGCCGATCGCGGCGCTGATCCAGAGGCCGGCCGCTGTGGTGAGGCCCTCGATATGATCGGAGCGGTGTAAAATAGTCCCGGCGCCGATAAAGCCGATGCCGATGACCACCTGGGCGGCCAGGCGGCCGACTTCGTTCGGGCCAAAGGCGTGCAAAGAAAGAATGGTAAAAAGCGTTGATCCGGCCGTGACGAGGGCGTAGGTGCGGATGCCGGCGGGCTTGGCCCAACGCTCGCGCTGCCAACCCAACAGGCCGCCCAGCACCATGGCGAAAAATATTTGTGAAAAGAAGTAGAGTTCCTCCATAATAAATATGCACCGTGAATCGCGTGAATGATTTTATTGATTTATTATCCATAGTATAGCAGAAATTGACGAAGCTGAAAAATGTTGTTATAGTCGGCCTGGTCGCAGCTAATCACGAAATGGGCCGATAGCTCAGCTGGTAGAGCATCGCGTTTGCAACGCGAGGGTCTGGGGTTCGAATCCCCATCGGTCCACCAAATAGCGGTGCATGGTCCCACCGTGGGAAAACAATTTTTTCAACATATTTGGACAGAAATTCATAAGGATTTCTGTTTTTTTGTTTTATATTAGCCAAATTTAATGAATTTTGATAGGTAGGGGATTGACAAAAGCCTGTTTTTATGCTATAGTTATCTGTTTCTTTGGCTAGAAACAGTCTTGTAGCTCTGAATTACGAAACTCCCTTTTTACTCTAAAATTTGCTACAATAACAAAGACACCGCGTTAGCGGTGTCTTTGTTATGTGTCACTGTTGTAGCCATGACTACCCACTGTCCGGTATT
>JAHFHZ010000013.1 GCA_023246715.1 Candidatus Magasanikiibacteriota bacterium
TTTTTCAATTAACTATGGCCGGAAAAAAGTAGCCCTGTGGATTCCGTACATCGACGGTGTACCCTTTCGTAAGCTCGGCAATGAACACGACCTGAGCGGCGTAGCCGCCTATGTACGGGTCATTGCTGAATTACAACTATTGCCGACCAGCATCGAATTGACCCGACAGTATTGTCAGTACTCGTCGGGTATTTTAATTATTGACGGCAAGTACGTGAAAGTACGCGGGTACAAACAAAAAATACCGTGGCTCTACGGCATTGACTATGCGACCCATGACATTTTGTTTGGCATTTTAGTACCAGCCGAAGACGAGCAGGCCTTTTTGAAATTTTTTCAGATATTAAAAACGCTGGCGTACCCTCTCAAGATCGTAGTCGCCGATGACCGGACAGCCCTGCCGTTAGCCTTGAAAAAGGTGTATCCGGATATCCCACTCCAACTGTGCCAGAACCATTATCTCGAAAACATCCGCCAGACCTTGCATATCCGTACCGACTCGACCCATAGCCATTTCTTCAATTCACTGAAGAAACATATCTTTGAGGCCGATAACCGCGGTAATTTCTTTTAAGCCTTTCAAACCAAACCTAGAAGGTGATTCTTTTTTCATAGTAAAAACTATGTAAAATACTCAAGAATTTTGAGCTTTTAATTTGCATCATAAATATACCAATAAGATAACACTTGTTCCGATCGCTTACAATATACTGTCTTCATTCCGAAGCCAATGGTTGCAGGGGCTTTTTGGCCGGTCCGCACATTACGGAACCATCTTTATTGAATCGGCTTCTGTGTGTGTCTATCCTGAACCAAAAGATTTGGCTAGTTTATCAACTCTTTTCTAAAATGTCATTTTTGATGGGGATGGGAACGAAAAAAACATTTTTTATCATCCCCGTAACGCTTGTACCTGTTTATTATACTCGTATAATTGCATATCATAATCTGTCGGATACTTCCGGGCAGCTCTAGCCAGAATGGCTGGATGATCGTTTTTGCTGGCAAGCTCATTAAACGCTTGTACCTGTTTATTATACTCGTATAATTGCATTTCGTAATCTGTCGGATACTTCCGGGCAGCTCTAGCCAGAATGGCTGGATGATCGTTTTTGCTGGCAAGCTCATTAAACGCTTGTACCTGTTTATTATCAGTAGGAGGAAGCGCACCATCTGTGGGTCGGTTATGAGCAGCGGGTTGAGCAGCGGCCGCTGGCTGCGGTTCCGGTAGTTGCGATATGCGATTGTTCACGGTGGCACAGACGGTTTCGATTCCCATGATCATATCAGGGCAGCGTGCCAAAATTTCTTTAGCTTCGGCAGTGGAGAGACGGGGTTCCAGCAAATTAAATCGGTCATTTTTATCACCTGGTTTCTGCGTAATGTTACGGAGCGCAGTGAAAATATCTTGCGCCGACGCGAGCGTGGGCTTGTGCAGATACTGCCCGATTTGCGGTGTCGTAGTGCCTAAGAGTACAGCCAGTTGTTGCGTGAAGAGTTTCCATTGTGGCCGAGTCTTATTCATTTCCAATTCCACCTCGATACGGTCGTGTTCTTCTCTAGAAGGCGCAATTAACAAAGCATCTAATGTGTCGGTATCTACGCCTGGCAGCCGTAATTGATTACGAATGGTCTGGTCTAAAGCGGCTAGATCAGTGGGTGCCGCTAACTTCGCTTTGCATCCATCAAAAGCTTGCTGAAACGGCTGGAATAACTGTGCGGCCAAAGCGCGCTGTTGGTCTATGGTAGCCGGAAGATCGCACCCCAGAATCTTATGCGTTAATCTTTTGAAATCAGGGGTGGCTTGCAAACGGGTAAGGTTGTTCGTTAGGTCTGCTCGCGCCGCCCGGAGCTGATCGACATAATTATCAATAGCCTGCTGCATGGTGTTGTCTTCCACTCCGGAAGCTAGCTGATCCATGGCATCACTAAGCTGTGCAAACAATGCCAATAATTCCTGGTACTCCGACCAGGCTTGCTTTTCGACGGGTAATAGCTCGGGTGATCGCGGGGGTGCGTCTAGAGGGTGAGGACTCGGAGGGCTTTCTGGGGGCATAGGATGTAGGAGAAAGTTAAAAAAAGGAATGTGAATTAAAAATACTATACCCAAAATGTGGTTGTTGGTCAATATGTTCTTCGGAGATGTTCTTCGGAGGATGGCTGCAGTCGTAACCAGTAGTCTGTCCTTATTTAAGATTGGGTGATAAAATGGGTACGAGCGAAGGCGTACAAACGAGCCACAAAAATAACAGCTGATTATAGCTTAGACTCGACCAAAAATGGCCTAGAAACACCACCGCCCGCCCCAGTTGAAATATTTGCTGATTGCCGGTATACTGAAGTTATATTGAATTATACATATACCAATATAGCCAAAAGAATTATCGGGATTAAGAAACACGGTAAGTCAAAAAAATCTCCCAAAACAAAAAAGCGGCTAGCCATAAAAAGTCTAATAATAGCAAAAAAAGCGTCATCAAAATAAAATTATTAAAAAACGACCCTCGCTGGGTCGTTTTTCATATACTTAAGGGTAACTTACTACCGCTTACCGAAAAAAAATAATCCACAAAAGGACCACGATGCCGAGCGCCGCGCCCATAAGCAAGCGCAGATTAGCCGACACACTGATTGGGGCAGGGGATAAAGCAGCCACATATGTACTCGAAGAATGCGTTGCGACGGGGTTAACTGTGTGCCCCTTTATGTTTGGCACAAGGCCGGACCGAGGAATGCTTGGTAGCGGTGATTGAACGGAACCGGTAGCGTGTGCGCCTAGGCTTTTTCCTAAAAATAACGGGCTGGTCGTTGAAAAAATAAGTGGGTTCAATCCGAGCGAGGAAGTAATTTCCGGGAAAGAGTAATAGCCACCAACCCCTCCCACGCTGCCCGGGCCAACAAACCAGTTCAGGCCGGGGACCCCGGAGTTAATGGGTGGCACAACCGGCACCACGACCGGTGGAGTAGTTAAAAAAAATAATCCTGTCAGCGGGCCGCCGGACTGGAGCATAAAACTGTTAGATCCGCTCTGGGTTAAACCCAAAAATTCACCACCACCAAACAACTGGAACTGCCCTGAACTTAGTTCGCCAGCCACCGGTGCCAAACCCGCTCCCTGAATTTGAAAATTGGTAGAAGCAGAGTCGGCTGCGAGCGCTGTTTGGTTAGCGAACGATGCTCCGAATAAAGCCAACCAGAAAAAAATACTCCACCGCATAAATATAGTCATCCCTATTTAGCCGTCGGGGTAGTAGGCGTGCGTGGCCTACTCGTGGCAGCCGGATTTACGGGGGCCAGTGCCGCCGGCGCTCCGGTAGCGATGGGTGCCACTTCAACCAGCTTATTTTCTACCGGATCATACAGAATGGCTTTGTGAGCAGCGGCATAAAGCAAAACCTTGTCCCCTATTTTGGCTTTAGCAAAAAACGGCTGATTTTTGAGTGCGCTTAAATCAGCCACCGTGGCAATGGTCGGGCGCTCATCTTCGGGCAATACAATCAGCTTGCCCACACGCTCAATAATCGCAGCCGCGTCGGCTTCATTAATTTGCGATGGATTCTGGCGGAGACGGCTGATTTGGTTATAAAAATAAGCTGCTGCCAAAATACCGCCCAAAGCCGCCAGCACCAAGAGTGGTATTACCAATTTTTTCCAACTGCTTAGGACCGACTGCTGAGGCGCGGGAAAATTGCCTGAATCCATATAATTTAGGTTATATCGTATAGAGTAAACACGAGTGTTAAGTATAGCATTTCAAGCTGCTCAGGGCTACCAGAATTATTCACTGGGAGTGGCCGTCGGCACTTCGGCCGGAGGTTCCGGATTGGCCGCGTGCGAGGTGGCATTGGGAGGAGCTGCCTCACGATCCGGAGCAGTACTCACTGGCGGGTTTTTCATAGTCGGCACAGCGGGTTCAATTGGCGTTGTCGCTGCAGAGGGAACCGGAATGGAGATACTTGGAGTGGCTACCAGCGCTGAGCCTGAAACACTGAGCCGCGGATGTTTGATGGCCAAAGCCTGCCAGCTAAATCGCATCGCGACTGGCGCGGGTTTATTCAGCAGAATAGTAAATCCGTGCGTGCTTTTCTTGGCAATTAAATACTGCATTTGGTTATTAAAAATAATTTCCTCAGGGGTAGCTCCCGAATCAAAGCTGGCATCCGAGCCGTTCAAGGCCGGGTCATCCAAACTAATCGACGCCGTTACCACCGGCTGATCCAAATATTCGCGTTCAAATGAAACGGCCACGAACTTGTCTCCAGGGTTAATCAGGGCAAACCCGCCACTATCGGCATTTAAGTACGGACGGCCAAAAAAGACGGTATCGCTTAAAATACCAAGCTCCGTACCGGCCGAACCGATCACATCTACTCGCAAACCTGCAGACGCGCCCGGCATAACTAACCCGTGGCTAATGATAATAGTGATCGTGCCTGTTTCGGCGGTGAGCGGCTCAACCGCTACCCCGACCACGGCGGTAGCGTGGGTATCATCTGGTTTAAAACGCATGGCTAAACCCGGTTGGGAAGCCGTTACGACATAATCCCCCACGCTAATCGGGCCATTCTCATTGCTGGCTTTAACCTTAACCAAACCAGCCAGACCTAAAGCCGCCCGGCCTTCGCCAGAGGCACCAATGAGAAAACGGCCAGTATCCGAAATAACTCCAGCAACACCCAGGGTATAGGCTGTGCTTGATTTTTTAAATTTGTTCGGGCGATCAGGATCGACTACCACAATATCACCAGCCTCAACCGTTTCTCCGGGCGAGATGTCCACATACTCGGCCAAATCGCCCATCGTGGCCCCACTGGCATTGGAAGTAATCGTGCCGGTAGTACGCACATTACCGCTGGCATCAACCGAAAAAACTTTTTTGGTGTTATTGCGCACCGATAAGAGAAGTGTACTGCTCGTCGGGGGCAGGGTGGTGACAGTATCAAGCACAAAAGCGCCCGCGCCCGCGCCGGTGACCAGAGAAATAAGGGTGGTCGTACTGTTGGAAGCTACCAAGCGCAAACCGCCTGACGCCGATCCACCGGAAAATTCTAACGTTCCCGAGGCAAAGACATTACCCCACGCTGCACCGCGTGCGCCTAAGTTAGAAACATTGTTCAATCCCGGTAAAATATTACCAGTTACAAACAAAGTTCCAGATGCGTTCAAATTACCGCTAATATTAACGTTACTGCCAAAGCTCGCTAAATTTTTAACCAAGAGCGTGCTCGAAGCATTGAGCGGTCCGGAAACTTGCAAGCCGGAAACAAAGGTAGACGAGGCAGTACTGATAAAACCACCAGTGGTAGTGATGAGCCCGGAAGAAAGCAAACTAGCAGAAATGGTAGTTGGCCCGGTCATGGAAAACGGACCGCTAATACTAGAGGTAGTCAGGGCAGTAAAACCTCCACTCAAAGTAACCAGGTTGCTGAAGCTGCCCGCTCCCGAAACCGTGAGTGTTCCCGCTACTTGCAAACCCCCGAGAATAGTACTGGTGGCATTGCTAAAAAAACCGGCGTTGAAAGTAGCTAAATTCTTGACAAATAAGGTGGATGAGGCATTCAGTGCTCCAGCCACTTGCAGGCCCTTGGCGAAAGACGATGAGGCAGAGCTGATGAGACCGCTTTGAAAAATTGTAAGAGCGGTAAAATTATTTAACCCGGTAAAAACTTGGTTGTTAGCCAAAAAAGATAACCCACTGGTTCCGGTGACATTGCTGAGCGACAAACCAGCGACAGTGCCGCCAGTCAGGAGCGTCAAATTTTTAATATTAGCCGTCGTTAAAGTACCGCTGGCTATGGTGGTCGTCACAAAGCTCGCGGGACCTGTAAAACTAGAGCCCCCAACCACCTGTAAATTACCGGAATTAATTAAATTTCCGGAAACTTGCAAACCGCCCAAAACCGAACTGGTGGCGTTCGCCAGGAATCCGGCGTTGAAAGTAGCTAAATTCTTGACAAATAAGGTGGATGAGGCATTCAGTGCTCCAGCCACTTGCAGGCCCTTGGCGAAAGACGATGAGGCGCTGGTAATAAAGCCGGTTTGAAAATTAGTCAAAACGGTAAAGGTATTCAGCCCACTAAACGTCTGGGCATTGCCTAAAAAAGCGAGCGCGCTGGTTCCGGTGACGTTTGTTAAGGACAGGCCGCTGACCGTGCCGCCCGTGAGCAAACTTAAGTTCTTGATATTGGCGGTGGTTAAAGTACCGCTGGCTATGGTGGTAGTGGCAAAGGTGCTGAGAGCGGCAAAGTTGGCGCCACCAGTTACAGTCAGGCCTCCGGTTACCTGCAAATTCCCAGAATTAGTCAGGGTCCCAGCTACTTGCAAACCCCCGAGAATAGTACTGGTGGCATTGCTAAGAAAACCGGCGTTGAAAGTAGCTAAATTCTTGACAAATAAGGTGGATGAGGCATTCAGTGCTCCAGCCACTTGTAAACCGCCGGCAATAGATGACGAGGTACTAGCAATAAAACCATTCTGCAAAATAGTCAGGCCGCTGACCGTGCCGCCCGTGAGTGGTAAATAATTGCTGGCCGTGATGGCATCTGGAATCATCGCATCAGTCAGAGAGTTGGCCGGGAGTTGCAGTGTGCCACTCACGACGAGCTTAGCAATATTGGCTTGGGTAATTGAAGAGCTCGCGGCAGAAGTCACTGCAAACGTCGTGGTAGCGCTAAAATTGTTGGCCGCCGTAAAAGTTTGGGCATTGCCCAAAAACGCCAAGACATTAGTGCCGGAAAGGTTAGTAAGTGACAAGCCAGTTACGGTTCCACCAAGTAAATTAAGGCTAGTAATATTGGCCGTGGTCAGGGTGCTACTGGTGGCAAAAAAATTACTAGTCCGCAGCGTGGTGATAGTCGAGCTGGCGGCGTTTACCAGCAATCCACCCGAAAAAGTACTAAGTCCATCAACCATGAGAGTAGAATACAACCGAGCCGGACCTGAAACCCCGAGCGTTGAAGATGACGAAAGCCCGCCGATCGAATCGACGGTCAATAATCGCGTAGCCAAAGCGTCTTGTATTTCTAACAAATTAACTGCTTGCCCGCTGGCGGCGCGGATCTTAAGCGGTGTGGTTGCCGCTGAAGGGGCTTGAATAGAAACAGCAGTATCGGTAAAAGGAGTACTGCTACCAAAAACCGAAGGTTCACTGCCAGCCACGCTATTTGATTGTAAAGCATAAGCGACGGCACCAATCCGCTGGCGCGGAGATAGCGTCTCAAAATTTGAACCGGTACAAGAACCGGCAACAGTGTTGGCCACTTCGACATTCAAATATAGCGCGCCCGCCGAAGCAAAATTAAAATCCAGCGTGTCGCCTCCAGCCGAGGTATCGCCAATGCTGAGGGCGAATAAACCGTTTTTAACCGTGGAGAGCATGCTGGCTGGGGCACCCACGGGCCAGAGCTTGGTGCCGGCACCAACTACCGGAGTCGTATAAAAAGAAAATCTAAAACAATAACCAGCTCCGGCGGTACCACCAAGTGGGGTCCCGGACGAATCTAATAGCCTACCCTGGTATGGTAAAATCCGCGGCGCGCCAAAAGCCTGGGCCTCAGGAATGGCTCCACCGGCTAACAGACTGGAAATAAAAACCGCTAAAAAAACCGCAATCACGTACGGCAAACGCCTAGAAGCGCGGCGCGGCATACTGAAACAAGCAGTTCGTTCCATCAATGTAACAGGCAGTATATTCATTAATCAGAGCTATAATGGCCTAAATGTAGCGTTTTTCGAGGGTGGTGTCAACCCACCGAACAATACCAACCAGCCAAGTTTTGCGCTACTAGAACAAGCGAGTATAGCATATAAATGAGATTTTGTCAATCCTACTTTGTCGTCGTTCTTTGTCGTCGTTCACCCAGAATGTCCACTATCTGTTCAACGTCATGTCCGATCTGGTAGGGTAGGCCTTGTCCACTCAGGAAGGGTAGAAAGGACAGAGCATATGCTCATTGAACAATTTAACGATTTGGTTCGACTCTCAGTCATGCACCGTACTGGCCGAGCCAGTTCGCTTTTATCTTTTTGGTAACAGGTTACGCACGAGTCCGCGCTTTGTACCAGGCAATTGGCGATAAGCTTGGTCTTACGGTCAAAGAAGTTTGTTATTTAACCAATTCCGAAATCCGAACATCCCTACAAAACGGCGCAAGCCTTGTGGCTAAACAACTAATACAGAAACGCTTTAGCGAATATCTAATTTTTTCAGGCCCTCACACCAATGAATTTAGCGATGATAGTAGCCAAGCCGAACAAGTGAGAACACAAATTAAAAGCGTAGAACAAAAACACTCGCAGGTGCGGGGTATTACGGCAGTTGCCGGTACGATACGTGGGGTAGTGAGAGTGGTGAAAACAATTAAGGTTCTGGCCGACTTTCAGGCTGGCGAGGTGCTCGTGGCTTCGATGACGGCCCCCGAATATGTGCCAGCGATGAAAAAGGCGGCGGCTATAATTACTGATGAAGGAGGAATTACCTGCCACGCTGCCGTGATTTCCCGAGAACTGGGCACTCCCTGCATAGTTGGCACAAAATTTGCCACTAAATTCTTTAACGATGGTGATTTGGTAGAAGTAGACGGGAAAAATGGGATTGTTAAAAAAATTTAAACGAAACTCCCCGGCCTTACGGCCGGGGTTTTGGGGGAATAAAAAACCGCTGATCAAGGCGGTTTTTATGGCTTGTTTTTACTTGGCAATTATTTCTACCTTATCCACCACGGTTGGCTTAACCGGCTTAGAAGGTTCGCCGCTATCGCTTAATTCCACCGGACTGGTGGCAATTTTATCTACCACGTCTAGACCCTTTGTCACCCGGCCAAAAATTACGTAATTTTTGGGCAGCGGGTAATCGGCATGCATGACAAAAAATTGGCTGCCGTTGGTGTTGGGGCCGGCGTTAGCCATGGCCACAACACCGCGAGAATATTCCCCAGTAAACGGTTCATCATCAAAACGGTAGCCCGGACCACCGGTGCCGTCGCCCTTGGGATCACCACCCTGAATCATAAATCCTTTGATCGCGCGATGAAAGATTGTATTGTCATAAAACTTCTTTTCGGCCAGCGTGACAAAATTCTGCACGGTTTTAGGGGTCTGGCCTTTGTTAAGGGCAATCTCAATATCACCCTGCGTGGTGTGCAAGATAGCGGTGTATTGTTTTTCCTGTTCGGTTGGCATAACGGTTGGGGGGTTAGGAGTAACAGGGTTTGGGGCGGGGGCAGCTACCAGAGGAGTGGTCGGGGCGATTAATGAGTAATTATCGGAGCGTGGCGTGGTGTTTTGGCACCCCAGGCCGATTAGCGGTAAACCCAGCAACGATAGTGCTAAAAATTTTAGTCGCATAAAAAAACAAAAAATATGATACTGATCATACCACGATTATACCCACCCGAAAAGCCAAGGGATGCTACTCGATCTTTCTGATTTCGTACTCCACTTCTTTATTGCCTAATTTGATGATTACCTTCTCCCCCACCGTTCGTCCAAGTAGCGCCGCGCCAACCGGCGAATTGTGCGAGATAATGCCTTGACCTGGCTTGGTTTCGGATGAACCGAGGATCTGATATTTTTTTTCCCCGGCCAGGCTAAAAATAGTTACCGTGTGCCCCAATTGGACGAAACCAGAATTTTTTTCTGGATTGATAATTACGGCTCGATTGATACGGGATTCTAGACTCAAAATACGATTATTCACCCCGCGCAGTTTGCCTTTGGCCAGCTGATACTCGGCATTTTCGGAAAAGTCACCAAGCTCAGCCAAGCGGGCTACTTCGGCGGCCAATTCGGGACGCACGGTATTTTTTAATCGATCCAGATTATGCTGTAATTCGGCGAATTTGCCCGAAGTCAACACCGGATCAACAGGCAACTGGCTGAATTTGCCGGGCTTGCGGTACGGAATTTGCATAATTATTTTGCTCGGCGCGTGGCGGCGAGCACCACCATAAACACCGCCAGCATGAGGAGCACAATTGTTCCGCCGGGCGATAGCTTAGCGTAAAAAGAAATAATTATTCCGGTAATAACTGAAAATAGCGAAACTGCTTCGGCCGCCAGAATGGTTTTGGTGAAACTTAATTTTAATTGCAAAGCGGTAACCACGGGAATGACGATCAAAGCAGAAATAAGCAGGATGCCGATAATAGGGATGCACAGCGCCACGGTAATGGCCGCCAAAATGATAAAAATAAAATTCACGAACCGCGTTGGCAGGCCACTGACTTGAGCAGCTTCTTCATCGAAAGCGATATAAACTAGTTCTTTATAGAAACACAGAAGCGCCGCGATCACGATAATGCCCAGCACGCCGATAACGGCAATATCGGAGTTAGTCACCGTGACGATGCTCCCGAACAGATAACTAAATAAGTCTACGGTAAACCCGTGTGACAAACCAATCAAAACCACAGCCAACGCCAATCCGCCCGATAAAAAGAGCGATAGGGCGGTATCACCGTACACTTTTTTGCCCATCCGCAGACGTTCGATGGTTACAGCCGAAATAACTGAAGCGCCGATAGCGGTGAGGATTGGGTTCAGGCCCGCCAAAAGCCCGATAGCCACGCCGGCAAGCGAAATATGCGAGAGCGTGTCCGCGATCAGCGAGTAACGCCGTAACACCAAAAATATACCGATCAGTGGAGCGAGGAGTGCTACCAGAACACCCGCTTCGAGCGCCCGGACCATAAAACCGTATTGTAAGATACCGAGCGGCATAGCTTAGTGGTTGTGCAAAATAAATTTAACATCTTTGCTGTACAGTTTTTCCAGATAATCCCCCTTGATAAATTCCTTGGGGCTGCCGTGATAGACAAGCGTTTGGTTTATACAGGCCAATTCTGTAGCCTCGTGCGCCACGACATCAATATCATGCGACACCAGCACCAACGTGATACCCAGCTGCTGATTGAGTTTTTGCAATAAAACGTAGAATTGTTCTTGAGACGCAACATCCACGCCAACAGTTGGTTCATCCAAAAAAATAATCGAAGGTTCGCCAGCGAGCGCGCGAGCGATAAACACGCGCTGCTGTTGCCCGCTCGACAAATCGCCAATAAGACGTTTGCGAAATCCGGCCATACCTACTTGTTCTAGCGTTTGGGATATTTTCAGCCAGTCGGTTTTGGTGAGCCAACGCAACAAGCCTCTTTTGCCGTACCGGCCCATAGCAACCACTTCTTCTACCGTAGCTGGAAATTTAACGTCAAAATTAATCGCTTTTTGCGGCACATAGCCGACTTTTGACCACTCCCGAAAACGCCTGATGTCCTGCCCAAATAATTTAATTGTTCCCGCGCGGGGGTGCAACAAACCCAACATAATTTTGAGCAGTGTGGTTTTACCGCCGCCGTTGGGCCCAATAACACCAACATAGTCACCCTCGTGGATAGCGAGATTGATATCTTTAAGGATTAATTCATCAGTATACCCGAACGAAACGTCGGTTACTTCCAGAATATTTTTATCATGCGTTAAGGGCATTGAAGGGCAGTTTTTAAATTGGCTAAGTTATTATTCATTTCGGAAAGATAGTTTTTTCCAGCCGATTGCTCAAGGGTGGTCAATCCTTCGAGCGGATTCAATACGAGGGTCTGCGCCCCGACTTCGGCGGCAATAGTCTGGGATAACTTGGGCGTTACCAGGCTTTCAAAAAAAATATGCCGGATATTATTATTTCGAACAAAATCGGCAATCCCGGCCAAATCACCAGCCGAGGGTTCGGCATCCGGAGATAACCCGGCAATAGCCACTTGCTTGAACTGATAACGTGCCGCCAAATATCCAAAGGCGGCGTGCGAAGTTACTATATCTTTTTGCGCGCAATTGTTCAAACCAGCGCGAAAGGCTGAATCAAGCGTTTGCAGATCTGCAGTAAGCAGGGCGGCATTCTGCCTAAAGCTAACCGCATTAGCCGGATCAATTTCGGTAAGCGCCGCGCGAATTATTTCCACTTCCTGCATCGCTAACAGAGGATCAAGCCAGACATGCGGATCGAGCACAGGCTGGTCATTTAAAATGAGCTGCTGGGTTGCCAACCGCTCACCAACAGCAACCACCCGGGTTTGATGACCAGCTAATTCGGAAATGATACCACCTGCCCAAGGCTCAAATTGACCGCCATGAATCAACAGCAGGTCGCTGGCGTACATTTGGGCGATGTCTGCAGGGGTTGGCTCATAATCGTGCGGCTCCGCGCCAGCGGGAGTAATATTGCGCACCTGGGCGTGTTCCGCAGCCACCCGGGAAGCGAAATAATAGAGCGGATAAAACGAAGTGGTAACTTGCAACTGGGGCGAGCCGGGAACGACGGGTTCGGGAGCCGATCGCTGGATAAGAAATCGCGCAACCAAAACAAGCGCGCCGACTAGCACTATAGCGCAACAAACTATTTTAAGCCAACGTAGGCCGGGCATATATAGTTCTTAATTTTAGGAAGGCTGACGGCAACTGTGTTGCTGATAACAACAAGCTTACCCCCTCGTTGAAGGTTGGTCAATCGCTGCTGTGGATAAATGCAACTTAGTTGCATTGACAAGGCGTACTCAATGCTTTACTCTACTCAAATTAATGCAACTTAGTTGCATTATATACCTGGCCGCTTCAATCAAGAAAGGTACCCATGCGCGGATTAAACTGCCTGCTGCTTACCGCCCTCTTGGCAACAAGCACCCTAGTAAGCTCTGCTGGATCGGCGCAGGCCACCGAGGTGAGCCTCTTGGCTGGTGGTGGCGGAGTGCTCTACGGCGGAATCCGTTCCGGCGCTCGAGCGGGTGATGGGGGCCTTTTTTTGGGAGTCTCTCCTCTATTCTTGGGGGTGGCGACCGAGTGGCGACCGGTCACGCTGGCGCTCGAAGGCCATTGGTCATGGGGTGGCGACAGCGAACATGCCATCGATCTGCATCCGCACCTGGAAGTTGACGTGGTGTGCACTGACAAAGCGCCAAAGACCTGCTGGGGAGTCGGTCTGGCTTTACCAGCGTTTTCATTTGAGCATGAACCCCCAGATCAGAACAGCCCAACCAATTCCGGTATCTGGAACTTTGGGGTGGGAGGTGGCTTGACCACGGGGTTCACCCGCGGCCAATTCTTCCTGGAAACCGGTGGTTTCCTTAAGGGGTTTCGTTCACTGTCCACAGTGAACAGCCCCGGGGCAAACACTTCGATCCCGGCAAATTGGCGGCTTGGGTGGGAAATGGCCGTTCACCTCGGATGGAAAAAAGAGCTCTAGGCCGATTGGCTATCAATCCGGGGCGGGCCGCGCCACAACCCGCCCCACTACTTATCTCTTGTTCATTTACTTTTAAACTTAAACCAAAGGTATGAAAAAAATTTTAATTGGCTTGCTCACTATCGGCTGTTCCCTTTTTTACAGCTCACCCGCTTCAGCCTGGACGCTGATTGAACCAGACGCAGAGGAAACATCCCCAGAAGCTAGATCTCCAGAATTACCGGCCGAATCAATGGCCAATACCAACTTTGTAGAACCAATTGCTGCCCAGCAAACGGTCAGGAGTTATGTTCCAGCACCCGCTCCTGCGTATTACCAACAACCCTTCACACGGCAGTACCAAGCCCGCCAGCCGCAGATGCCTAGTTATATGCCAACCAACCCAAGAATCCGCGGATACGTAAAAGGGTACTATACCGGACTCTACTTCCCCTGTTTCTTTGATTATTATGGGTATAGTTATAATTATGGCTGCCCGCAGTACAACGGAACGCCTGCGATGACAAATCAAGCGCAGCGAGGGGCATATTCGCGGCGGGTGTATTGAGCAGCGTCGTTGCTGATAGCGCAGAACGAGCCTTAAATTCTTAGGCAAAATGTGATCCAAAATCCAGCCGGTCACGTTTCATAGCGTGACCGGCTTTTTATACCGAGCTACATTTACTTCCGGGCACGAAAGAATTAAACTAAGGTAGAGATCATTAGTTCTGTATAAACCTTGATTATGCTGGGTGGCCGCTTCACAAAATTTGCTCTCTTCGGACTAATACCCATTTTTGTTGTTGCTCTGGCCGGCCTTTACCCGATACACGCGGGCAGCACGCAAATTGACGGCGGGACCGAAGCGGACTCTGCCCAGCCCAGCCAACCCAAGGATGTATACTACCGGGCAAAAATCACCAAAATTTTAGAAGAGGGATTAAAAAATTTTGACGGGGAAGCGTACGAGCACCAAAAAATGGAGTTAGAAATTTTAAACGGAGACAATGCTGGAAAAAAAATTACTATTGACCATGGCGGCTCGTTTATACTAGCCGGCCATCAAAAATATAAGGCTGGGAGTATAGTAGTGATTTCTAAACCGACTGGTACTGGCGGCGGATCACGAGATGAATTTTATTATATTATCGACATCTACCGCCTGCCGCGGCTGTTGTGGCTGGTAGCGATTTTTTTCACGGCGGCGATTTTTTTCGGGCGCTCCCGAGGGGCGACTTCTATTATCGGCCTCTTGTTTAGCGTGCTCGTCATTTTTTACTATATTATCCCCCAAATTATTGCCGGGGAAAATCCGCTGATTATGTGCGTGCTTGGAGCACTGGTTATTTTAACCGTCTCATTATTCTTGTCACATGGTTTTAACCGGCGGACGGCTATTGCCCTGGCCAGTTCTTTAATAATTTTGGCACTGGCGGTTGTGGTTGACCTCTTGTTTGTTTACTGGGCAGGGCTGACCGGTACCGGTACCGAAGAAGCTTTTTATTTACAAATCGACAAAACTACGCTTAACCTGCGGGGCATTCTGCTCGGCGGCATACTGATTGGCGTGCTTGGAGTACTCGACGATGTTACGACCGGCCAAGCTGCGGCTATCGAGGAATTGTCGCTAGCCAACGAAAAACTTTCATTTGCCGAGTTATACTACCGCGGATTGTCAATTGGGCGGGAACATATCGCGTCGCTGATTAACACCCTGGTTTTGGCCTACGCCGGGGCATCTTTCCCTTTCCTTATTTTGTTTAGCTTGCAAAAAAATCAGCCGCTGTGGATGACCTTGAATAGTGATTTTATCGCCGAAGAACTAGTTCGTACTTTGGTAGGGAGTTTAGTTTTGGTAATTGCCGTACCACTCACCGGGCTTTTGGCCGCCTATTTTTTTAGCCGTAAAACACGGCTGGTACCGGCGGGCGAACCGTTAACTACCCCCAAAATAGAATCTTCTTTGGCTGAACGAAAAAAAATAATTGAACATTTATGGAAAAAATAAGAGGACCACGCGTAGGGGTCTGGTTGGCAGCCGGGGGGTTAATCTTATTGATGCTGGGAGTCTATCTTAATCGTTCTTACGGGCGAATTTATAATTTTATAAAGGCTCATCAGGTTGTCCCCTCCGGGGGGCAGCACCAAATTATTTCAGCACGCCGAATGGGCCCTAACACGCCAACTCTCACTTACATAGCACTTGGCGACAGCTTAACTGCCGGGGTGGGTACCAATGAGATAGCTGCCAGCTACCCTTATCGGCTGGGGCAATATTGGTCCGAACAAAAATTGGTGAAACTTATCAATCTAGCTACTCCCGGCGCACGTACTGCTGACATTACTCGATTACAACTTCCGGAACTTGTCCAGACGCAGAACATAGATCGGATTACCCTACTCATCGGCATCAACGACATTCACCACAATCTTCCGTTGACTGTTTTTAAAAATAATTATCGCGAACTCTTGAAACGGCTGGAACAGGCAGTGCCCGGTAAAACAACCGTGCTGACTATCCCCTACCTAGGGGACCCAAAATTATTTTTGCCACCGTATAAAAGTTACTTTGATTATCAAACTAAACGCTTCAACACTATTATTCGTGCCGTGGCAGCTGAACAAGGCATCCCGGTTATTGATTTATACAATCTGCCCATAGAGAGTGAGCAACAAAAGCCTCATTTTTACTCCCCTGATTTATTCCACCCTTCAGCCGAAGGTTACGCCTGGTGGGCGCGCGCAATCTATGACCATTTCGGTACTTAATCCTGGACAAGAAACACTTATTTTTGCCGCTCTTTTTGGTTTTGCCCTTGCGGTAGGCGCGCGGCGCAAACGAGCGCGAAATTTTTTTTCACCTGAACTTACCACCGAACTCAAGGGCCTTGCCATAGCCGCGGTCATTTTGGCGCACGTCGGCTATTTTATGGCCTCTGATACACGCTTTTTGTTTCCCCTGTCTACTCTGGCCGGGGTTGGGGTAAATATTTTTTTGTTTCTCTCTGGCTATGGCCTTACCGTCTCGGCGCTACGCCAGCCAGCTTCGATTTGGCAATTTTACCGCAAACGGCTGGGAAAAATTTTTGTACCCTTCTGGATGGTAGTGATAATTTTGTTGATACTGGACACCTTAATTTTGCAGCGCTCCTATCCGGTTACAACTATTCTGCATAGCCTGCTCGGATTTTTTCCGGCAGCGGATTTGGCGGGCAGCTTCAACGCGCCGCTCTGGTATTTTACGGCAATCGTTTTTTATTACTTATTGTTTCCGTTGTTGTTTTTAAAAAAATACCCGCTGTTTACCGCGGGATTGTTCTTGATAGCTAGTAGATGGGTCTTGGATCAAACGCTTCCGGTAACGCCCGACGTGCTTAATTTATATCGCCTGCACACGGCGTGTTTCCCTTTAGGGATTGCCTGCGCCGGAATAGCACTATGGCAAAAACCACTCTGGTTAAAAGGCTTGACCAAACGATGGGAAATTTTGCTACCTATTTTTAAATATATTATCCGCGCTGGGTTAATCGCGGCGCTTGGCGCCCTGATTGCCTACACCACGATTCATTCTGGAGTAGGCGAAGGGTACAAAATTGAACAGCAGGCGAGCCTAATAACCACTGCGGCGGTGTTGTTATTTTTTATCCTTCTGCCGTTGGAGCTGGGTTGGCTGCGTTGGCTGGGAGTTTATTCGTTTGAGTTATATTTATTTCATTGGCCGCTTTTGTACCGCTACGACGTGCTGTATCGGTTTATTTCGCCTGGCTGGGCAACATTTTTGTACTTTTTGTTGTTTCTGGCGCTCGACTGGCTCATTCGCCAGGCTCTGGTTCGCGCCCAACAAGCGATAGCAGTAATTGGCAAACCCGGTAACCCGGGTGCAACCGCGGCAAAATAAGCGACGATCATGGCTGGTGGCGGTGGCTTCTACCGTGGTGACAGCGGTATTGAAGCCGGCGTTGGTGCGACAGTTGCAGCCGCCACCGATAACGGCAGAAATTGCGCGCTCAGAACTGCTACCGCAAAACAGATCGTTAATTGGCTGGTGATCCGCATACAGGACCATTTTCTTAACGCCGGTTTGACTTATTCTTTCTAGCAACCGGCTTGGGAGCTAGCGGAACGATCTTGGTAAGCGTAGCAATAAAACAGCCCAGGATACCGCCGAGCAGACCCATAAAAAAATCCATCATTGTGTCGGCCACGCTCGGTTGATTTAATGTCTGCCAAAAATGATCCAAGATAAATTCGTAGAATTCCCAGAAGACCGCAGTGCTGAGCACAAGCATCACCACGATTAGGCAACGCGCCAACCAGCGTTTGATTGTTAGATATTGTTTTTCCTCGGCCCAGGCCACAGCCAAAAAAGCACCGTACGCAATACTCCACCCGCCCAAAAAATGCATTACCACGTCGGCCCACCATTGTGTTTCATAAATGGTGGTTGTTTTATACAAAAAATAATTTAGAAAAAAAACCAAAGCGGGAAAAATAAAAATTGACAATAGCCGACGAAAAATTTTTTGAGGCATAGCTGATAAAAATACCCCCAGAGTATACCACATTGGCGTACTGCCGCCAAACCAACGCGGACGGTTGAATTTAAATTACCCTGTGTTACAATAACTTTTTAGCAGTTAACCTTCTTATGGCTCAGATACTCGACGGGGTACAAATCGCCCTTCGCTTAGAACAATCCCTTTTAAAACGCGTCAAAGGCCTGGCTCAACGCGGGGTAACGCCAAGCCTGGCCGTGGTGATGGTTGACACCGATCGCGCTTCGGCAACCTATGTACGCAACAAAGAAGCCGCGGCCAAGCGAGTTGGAATTCATTTTGAACGGATCGACCTTCCCGAATCTACCCCGCAATCCGAACTGATCGCAGCGATTACGGAGGCGCAAACTAATAAAAGCCTCTCGGGATTGATTGTGCAGCTACCCTTGCCCAAGCATCTTGAAACAGCAGTGGTTTTAAATGTCGTTCGCCCAGAACGAGATGTTGATTGTCTAACCAACGCCAACCTGGGTGCTTTGATGCAAGGCGAAGCTATTTTTATTCCACCCACTCCGGCAGCTATTTTGGTGATGCTCGACGAGATTTTTCCTTCACTATCAGGTAAGCAGGTTACAATTATCGGCACCGGGGCGTTGGTGGGTCGACCGCTGGCCATTTTACTCATGCAACGCGGCGCGACGGTTACAACCTGCAATAGCCGCACCGTTGACCTGGCAGCGCACTGCCAACAGGCCGATATTATTGTTACGGCGGTGGGGAAAAAAGATTTACTGCGAGGCGAGATGGTACGGCCAGGAGCGATAGTTATCGACGCGGGAATTTCTTTTGCGGGCGGAAAAATGTTCGGTGACGTGGCGTTTGCTGAGGTGGCCGAAAAAGCAGGCTACCTTACCCCTACGCCAGGAGGCGTTGGTCCCGTGACTGTAGCCTGTCTGCTTATGAATACTGTGGCGGCGGCTGAAAAGACGGCGGGATTATATTGAATGGGAATAAAATCAACACCCTCGCCATTGGCGGGGGTATTTTGTATCAACCATAGAGAATTTCGGCGGGCGGTGGCTCGGGCGGGGTCGGCGGAGTGCTTTTTGGCACGGCGGGCCGAACTCGCTTGAGCGGCCCTTCCAATTGCTCGACTGGCAATTCCACCGGCGGCTCGGCGCGTTTTGCCCCAGCCTTTTGCAAGAGCGGCGTTTTCACGAACGGCAACGGGAAGTGCCAGATCGTGGCCAATTCTTCGATGTTCAGTACATAGGGGTTGCCGAGCGCTTTGATCTTACGTTTGGTGAAGGCGGTCATAAAATGATGCTTATGATGTGCTTCGCGCCACTGTTTGAAGGCGTAGTGCACTTGGGTAGTATGGTGCGGAACAATGGCGTTTTTGCCGATGATATGAAACTGATTCAACGCGCCGACCAACCCGTCCATACAGCGGCTGGGATTAAAAATATCCTTCCTGGCTGAGTATAAAGCGCGGATCTTGGATTTAAATCCGATTTTAGAAATCTTTTCTTCAATCGCTTCCAGAGTGGTTTTTTCACCCGGGGTCAAATCGCTGATCTTGCGAACTTCTTCGTGGTGCTCTTCACCATGCCCGCTTTCGCTCTCAAAATTCCAGTGCCAAATGTTAAAGGCTTCCTTCATGACCGTGGCCGGGATATCGGCCGCCTTGCTGAGCAAAACACTGCCGTGCCCGCCGCCATGCCCTCCGTGGCCGCCGCCGTGGGCGGTACCCGCAATAACATCTTTAACCAACTGAATCCCCTTTTCTTTCCATTTATTGCTGGTCGGTTCGATAACAATTTGCATCCAAAAATTTTCGCCGTGCTGGATGCGGCTAAAATTTTCCAAAATAGCGGCCATCGGATCGCTGAATACCGCGTCTTTGCTTAAATTGTATTCAAAACTTGGATAAGTACGAATGGGGAAGGCTTCGTTTTCTTCAAGAGCAAATTCAACGCCAAAAATTTCATACTCCGGGTGGGGGTAATGACCGGGGATGTTACCCATGTAATCTTCCACCTCGGTAATTTCCGCTTCGGTGTATTGCGCATAAACGGCCGCTTCGACCAGATCGCGGAATTCTGATTCGGTGCGGATTAAAAACTGAATATACCCTTCGATACTGACGATTTCAAAACTAAACCATTTTTGCTTTTTGCCCATCCAATATTTCTGGCCGATGTTAGGTGTTATTAACGCTCCGCTTAAATGGGCAAAAATCTGCTCAACGGCTTTAGGGGTTTGGATGAATAACGGCGGAACATCGACGGCCAAAAGTACCCACTTCCATTTTCTGGTATATTTCACTGTGCGCCGATATTCCAGCCACAGCTGAGAGCCCATGTAAAAGAATACCAAAATCAGCACCGCCCAACCGACGATAGCAAACAAGGCTCTAATCAGCTCCCCGCTTGGCCAGGTAATGATCTCCCGCCAAAAGGAAAGGTCAATACTAAAGCCAAATGGAGTGTCAACACCAAGCGGCGGCATATCGAAAAATTATTTATCGATCAGGCGATAAATTCCGCCATAAATTATCAGTACGGAAATTACCGTCCACCACCAACCATGGGAGCCTGAGATATACCCGGCATAGTAGGCCAGGCCACAAATGAGAGTGGCGATAAACGCCACCATGTGCCGAATCGCATTATCGTTCATAGATACTACTAATCAGCTGGTAGTATAGCATTTTATGCTTAAAAATAAAACCCGCGCCTGGCTCGACGCGGATTTTTAAACCAGGCTAACTTTAGGCGCGGCGGTGTTCGCGTTGCCATTTTTCCATTAATACGAGCAGGGGGCTGGCGATGAAAATCGAAGCAATCGTGCTGATAGCCATACCCAACAATAATGCCAGAGAAAAATAATGGACTGACGGGCCACCAAAGAAATAGAGGGCAAACAGCGGCAATAATACGGCAAATACCGTGTTAACTGAACGGCCGAGCGTTTCGTTCAGCCCGGTGTTCACTAATTCGCCAAAATTATCCAGGCGGTCTTTCATAAGATGTTCCCGAATTCGATCATATACCACGATACTATCGTTAACCGAATAACCAAGCACGGTTAAAATAGCCACCACAAAGGCAATGTCAACTTCCACACCCTTAAAATGGCCGAGGGCGGCAAAAACCCCGCTGACCACGATAACTACATACAACAAGGTAATAATGGCAATTACCCCATACTTCCAACTGGCAATCGGCCGCGAAATTTTGCGAAACGCGAAGCCAACATACACGATGATGCTTAGGCTCACTAAAATTACCGCCCAGAGCGATCGTTCACGCAGCTGTTTACTCACGGCAGCGCCGATAGTTTCAAACCGTTCTTCGGTAATTTTTACTTCTTTGGTCTCGAATTTTTTTCGGAGCGCCGCCAAGACCGTCTGATGTTTATCTTCGGTTAAAAAGGTAGTGCGGATAATAAGATCTTCCTGTTCACTGGTTTGAACCAGAGCGTTCGGGAATCCGGCGTCGGCAATTACCTTCTGAACTTCCGCTACTACCGGACGATTTTGACTGAAGCCGATTTCGAGCAACGACCCCCCTGTAAAATCAATACCAGGCTGTAGCCGCCACATGGCGAGCATAGCGACGGAGGCCACCAAAATAATACCGGCGATAGCCAGCCAAAGCTTGGAATAGCTGATGAAAGGAAAACGCATACTATTTAGAGGAAGAGCCTAAGAATAAAAATGAGGATCGATCTTTGAGCCGGACAAAAACAAACCGCATGATTGTTCTGGTTACGGAAACGGCCGTGAACAAATTAATGAGCGTACCCATTGCCAGCACCACGGCAAACCCCTGGATAAAGCCGACACCAAACCAGATCAGAAAAATACAGCTGATGAGAGCGGTAATATGACTATCGCGAATGGACGGCCAGGAACGCAAGAACGATTCTTCCATAGCCAATTGTAACCCTTTACCTAGGCGCAATTCTTCTTTTAAACGCTCAAATACCAGAATGTTGGCGTCAACCGCCATACCAATGGATAAAATAAACCCGGCAATACCTGCCAACGTCAGGGTAACGCCAATAAGTTTGAAGATAGCCAGGCTTAACACGCTATAAAATAACAGAGAGAAAACCGAGAGCAGGCCGGGCAGGCGATAATACAGGATCATGAACAGCATAACCAATAGTAAGCCGATAATACCGGCCCGATAGCTTTGACCGAGAGATTCAGCCCCGAGCGTGGCATCAACCGTTTGCTGGCTGATAAGTTCTACCGGCACTGGCAGAGCCCCGGAATTTAAGCGGGTGGCCAAGAGCTTAGCTTCGGCCAAAGTGAAACCGCCGCTGATGACGGCACTCCCGCTGGTGATCTCGGTGTCGACCCGAGGGATGCTTATTGGCTCTCCATCCAAAAATACTGCCACCGGTTTACCCACGTTGCGCCCCGTAATTTCGGCAAATAACTTAGTCCCTTCCTCGTTAAAATTCAGGCTCACCTGGATTAATCCCGTACGGGAATCCTGGGTGACTTCGGCTCGCTTGAGCTGTTTGCCCGTGAGACCAGTTGACTTCCAGGGGTCGGCCGGTGGAACAATATCTGTTTTATCTTTGGTATTTACCTGAATGCGCGCGACATTATATTCAGCCAAGAAGGATTCTTTTTCTTTAAAAATCAAATGAAAACCAAACTGGGTTTCCACCACGTCGGAAATTGAACCACTCGGCAGGGCAAAAGCAGCATCCTCAAATGCGGCGACCATCGCTCCTTTTTTGAGCGATCCAAGCGAACCACCGCTCTGCGCGGCACCGGGTTCGGTGGAAAATTGTTTGGCTAAATCCGCGAAATTTTTCGCGGTGACCAATTTTTTAATCCGCTCGATTTCGACGCGCGCTTCATCTTTGGTGTATTTGGCATCCTGACACGTTTCGATTCCCTTATAACAGATTAGAATATGCGAAGCGGAAACGGTTTTTTCGCCTTGCTTTTCAGCGATTCGTTTGACGATATTCAAACCCTTGAAACTCTTTACAAACGGGCTACTAACTTCGCCGTCTTTATGGGTTTTAGCCCATTGGTATAATTCTGGGTACAACTGTTCGGTAATAAATCCCAAGTCACCGCCTTTGTCGCGGCTAGCTTCATCTTCAGAAAATTGTTTGGCCGTGTCGGTAAAAGCAGTACCTTTGCGCAATGCCGCTTGGGCCTGTTGTAATTTTTTCTCGGCGACTTTATTAAAATCATTCAGTTCCTTGGTTTCCGCGGCGGTAAGGTCGCGCGGCGGACTGTTGTTTTTTTCTTTAAATTCCAAAATAGGCGTTTCACCGATTAATTTAATAGCTTGATTCACATCGGTAATGCCCGGCAATTCCACGATTACCCTGTAATCATTGCCTACTTTGGTAGTTTGCACCAACGGCTCGGCTACGCCGAGGCCACCGCGCACCCGACGTTCAATAACATCGCGCACCCCCTCTACTGAGTTCGGCCGATCTGCATCCGGTACATGACTCGTATCCGCCTGATAAATTAGATGTGCCCCGCCTTGCAAATCAAGGCCCAAATTGAAACCTTTGTCAGGTAAACGGGGTAAGCCCAAATTAGCCGCCTTGTTAATACGATCAACAACCTGGTTAACCGCACTGGGGACTACAACCAAAATACAAGCGAGCAGCAAGACAATAATCAGACCAAAGCGGTGAGCAACTTGTTGAGCGGGAGCGACCGGGAGGGATTTAGCATTAGGTTTGAGAGCCATAAAAAATACGAAAAAGTAAGTTGAGCTTGATAGTAACGGTTTTAGAGGGTGTTGGCAAGTGGCGCAGGTGGATAATAAGCGAACCTGCTTGGATTGACAAAATCCCCAAAAAATGACAGGATTTGTTCGCACTAACATTGTGCGGAGGTACTCATCGATGAACCGGAGAGTTTTCTTGGGATCTGCCCTGCTTTTGCCCATGGCGGCTGGCTGCCGCAGCCTTGGCTGGTGGCGCCCCGGCGAGAACGCGGTTTGCCACACCGACGGCAACACCAAAGTGAAGGTCGTCTCGCGCGGCGTTGATCGGATGGCCATCGCAGGCGGCCCCGTGCCGATCTATATCTTCGATTTGTCGGCAGAGGGCTGCAACTGCCCACTGGAGCTGATCGGCCTGGACTTCGAGCTGCGCGGCCTCACCAACCCCCACCGCCGGACGTGGTTGCTCACCGAGATCCTGGGCAGCACGATCGCTGAAGGCAAGGCGGGCGATGGTCGCATCGCCGCTGCCTTCGAGCAGCCCATCGTGCTCCAGCCGGGCAAGCTGCGGTCGTTTCAGCTGTCCATCGACACCCAGGGCTTGCGGCCGAGTCAGACGGTGAGCACCCAGCTGATCGGGCCGCTGGAGTGGCGCGTGGTGGGTCAGGCCGAGCTGCGGCAGACCCACTTGCAACCGGGGATCCCGGAGACGACGATCACGTTCGGGTGGGAGTACTAGCCAACGACCCTCGCCCCCCCTACCGACACACCTCCAGCAGACATTCCCTCTACCCCTAAAGCATATTGGGTTTAGAGTGAACTGCTGGAAGTGAACAAAAATAACCCCGCCGTTGGCTGGGTTATTTTTGTTCACTTAAAAGAATCGTTCGCTTCACAAAAACCAATTTAGCGATACGAAGTTTTTTAATTTAATTGAAAACGAGCAAAATCAGTAGCCAATTCAATATCCCCCGCAAAACCACTTTTGCGGACGGCCTCCTGCATCATTGTGGGTGAATCAAGCCCGGTATAATGAGTGAGTAATAATTTTTTTGCGCCCGCGTTTTGAGCTACTTTGCCGGCCAAACGAGGGCTCAGATGGCTAGTGACTGGTGGAATTTCGTCACTACTATCATACGCCGCTTCACAAAGAAAGAATTCAGCGCTCTTGGCGGCGGCCACAAGACCCGCACACACGCCACTATCACCTGAGTAGGCGAAAATTTTATTATCAATAACAAACCGCAAGGCATAGGCGTCCATATTGCCGTGCGCCACCGCATACGGACAAAGCCGGAGGCCGGGGGCAAGTTGGTAGGGTTGCTGGTCACTAAACTCAAAGAACTCTAGGTGTAGGACTTTCGGCATGATCAGCGACCAAAAATCAGGATCATTTTTACGATTCAAAAAATCCGCCAGGTGTTCGGCGATTTTAGGCGGTCCGTAGATTGTTAATTTTTTTGTAACTCCCCCGCGCTTGGCGCGCACAAACAGTGATTGTAACAGCGAATCAAGATTAAAATGATCGGGGTGGAAATGCGTAATACAAACAGCGTCCAGTTGGAAATAATCAAACTGAATGTGCTCCAGCCGGGCCCGAATGCCTTCGCTGCAATCGAGGAGGATATTTTTCCCAGCGGCCTGGAGTAAATACCCCGCCGGATGACGAAAATCAAATGGTCGCACGAGCGAAGAAACGGTCGTGCCTGAACCAAGAATGGTGAGCTGCGTGGTCATAAAAAACTACTTAGGCTCCATGACACTTTTTGAATTTTTTGCCGCTACCACAATAACAGGGATCATTGCGACCAATCACATTACCGGAAGCATCTTTTTTGGCCGGAGCGCCAGCGGAGGACTCGACAATTTCGCCTTCCATGGTTTTGGCCGCGCCGGCAAACTGCAGGTTGCCTTTTTCCATAACGCTCGGCGCGATTTGCAAGCCGATACTAACTTTATAAATGCTATACACTACTTCTTTTTGGATCAGGCTGATGAGTTCGTTAAACATCCGGTAGGTTTCTTTTTTGTATTCCACTAACGGATCTCGCTGGCCATAGCCACGCAGGCCGATGCCGGTACGCAAATAGTCAACAGCCACCAGGTGTTCGATCCACAAATTATCAATCGAACGCAGCAGCATTTGTTTTTCGATTTCCAACATCATTTCGGGGTGCAGGGCTTTTTTCACTAACAACTCGTCGTATTTTTTACTGGCCAGGCCAGCTAAATAATCAATCATTTTGGTGCGCTCCTCTACTGCTTCCAATTTTCCGGCGGCAGGCGCAGTGAAGCCAAGCAGGTGCTGGCGCTCGCTTTCGGACAACGGAAAAATGGTTTGAGCGGTTTCGAGCATGCCCGCGACATCCCAGCCCTCCTCGCCTTCGGCATTGGTGTGATAGGCCACGATCTGTTCGAGCTCCTGGTCGATCATGTCGAAGATTTTATCGCGGAGGGTGATTACTTGGGTTTCGGGGGCTGGAGCACCAGCCAACACCGCGGGCGCGAGCGGGGCTTCGGCGGGGGCACCGAGCGCTAATTTTTCGCGCGCGAAAAACTCCAGAATTTCCCGTCGCTGCCCATAGATTGCTTGACGGTGACGGTTGAGCACGTCGTCGTATTCCAACAAGTGCTTGCGTGAATCAAAATGAAAGCCCTCTACTTTTTTCTGGGCGGATTCAATAATTTTACTCAATGTTTTATTCTCAATCGGCAGATCGTCGGGCGTTTTGGAAAATTCCAAAACCCGGCGAATCCGCTCACCGCCGAAAATACGCATTAAGTCATCGTCGGTCGACAGGTAAAACTGGGTCTGACCAGGATCGCCCTGGCGAGCGGAACGTCCACGCAGCTGGTTGTCGATGCGGCGGCTTTCGTGGCGTTCGGTGCCGATCACAAATAAGCCCCCCGCTTCTCGCGAGGCAGCGCCAAGCGCGGTGTCGGGCGGGTTGCCGCCCATGATAATATCCACGCCGCGGCCAGCCATGTTGGTGGCAAGCGTCACCGCGCCAGGGCGACCAGCTTGGGCGACAATTTCACCTTCACTTTCATGGTTCTTGGCGTTTAACATTTTATATTCCACTCCTTCTTGCTCCAGATACAGAGCCAGGCGTTCATTTTTTTCTACCGAAATAGTACCAATTAAGACTGGCTCACCCTTTTGCTGTAACAATTTTACTTCTTTGGCAATGGCCCGGAATTTACCGTCTTCGTTTTTATAAATCCGATCCGGTAAATCACGGCGCGAGCCGTCTTTATTGGTGGGGATTACTACGACTTCTAAACGATAAATCTTGCCGAATTCTTCGGCTTCGGTGACGGCGGTACCGGTCATGCCGGCGAGTTTTTTGTACATGCGGAAGTAATTCTGGAACGTGATGGTGGCCATGGTCTGGCTTTCGCGTTGAATTTTGACGTTTTCTTTGGCTTCAATCGCCTGATGCAGACCTTCGCTGTACCGCCGACCAGGCATTTTGCGACCAGTGAATTCGTCGACGATAATCACTTCGTTGTTTTCTACCACGTAATCACGATCGCGCTTAAACAGCGCTTCGGCGCGCAGGGCCTGTTCCACGTGATGTACCATGCGGATACCGCCTTCGGCGTAAATATTACCAAGCCCCAGCGAGGCCTCAATTTTTTTGAGGCCTTCTTCGGTCAAGGTAGAGGCGCGAAGTTTTTCATCAACGGCGTAATCAGTATGTACAATCAGCTGCTTAACCAAAGCGGCAAACCGATAGTACATATCGGTGGCTTCTTCGGCCGGGGCCGAAATAATCAGCGGCGTGCGGGCTTCGTCGATTAAAATTGAATCGACTTCGTCGACGATCGCGAAGTTGAGCGGCCGTTGCGCCATGTGGGAAAGTTCTTGGACCATGTTATCGCGCAGGTAGTCGAACCCAAATTCATTATTAGTGCCATAGACGATATCGCACTGGTAGCTAGCCTGCCGAGAGCAGGATTCCAAATAATCGTACTCGACTTTATACATCCCGGCGACATCACGATCTTGATCGGTGGCGCTACCTTCGCTTAAATCGGTGGCCTGGCGCTCGATTACCCGTGGTTTAGAGGTGTAGCGATACGACACCAACTGATTTTGAATGACGCCGATAGTGAGCCCCAAAAAATCATAAATCTGGCCCATCCACACCGCGTCGCGTTTGGCCAAATAATCGTTGACCGTCACTAAATGCACGCCGTTGCCGGATAAAGCATTCAGGTACACTGGCAGCGTGGCGGTAAGGGTCTTGCCTTCACCGGTATGCATTTCGGAAATCTGCCCACGGTGCAGCACGATACCGCCGATCAATTGGACGTCGAAGTGGCGCATGCCGGTGAGGCGTTTGCTGGCCTCGCGCACCACGGCAAAGGCTTCTGGCAAAATATCGTCGAGCGTTTCCCCGGCGGCGAGACGCGCTTTGAGCGCCGGTGTTTTGGCGCGCAGCTCGTTATCGCTGAGGGCCAGGAGCGCAGATTCCAGGCCGTTGATTTTATCCACTAATGGTTGAATTTCTTTGAGCACTTTGGCATTCGGGTCGCCAAACAATTTGCTGATAAAAGACATAATAAACCTTATATATAAGACCTTTTTGAAGCTCTATAGTAGCAATGTAGCCTAAAAAACACAAGGCAGAAGCCACAAACCTCCCGGTTGGCGAGAGGTCTTTGTTTTTAACCAAGGATTTGCGTTGTAGTGAGGCGATTAAAAATCCACGTGCGTGGCAGAAAACAACTCGGTATAATATTTGAGACAATTCTTGAGGCAGCTCCAATAGGTTTCTTCATGATAATTATAACCTTCTCTTTTGAGATATTTCATGATAATCGGGCGAATTTTACCAAGGATACTGTTCGAGAGCGCCGGGAACAAATGATGCTCAATGTGGCAATCCACCAGGGCGTTGCCCCCCATGCCGGTTAAAATCCAATGAGTTTTTAGGTTCCGAGTTGTATTCGTCTGGTGCGGGAGCCAGGGCAGGCGAACTTTAGGGTTTTCTAGTCCCAAGTGGTTAAACACCGACAGGTGGAGGAAAAGCGGCGCGAAGCCGCTGCGCATCACGAATACGGCGAGGATGGCCCAATACGGGCCAATGAACAACGCAAACAGATACCAATGACCGACAAGACCGGCGAGCGCGAGGCCAGCATAGAGAACAAAAGCGCCAGGTCGTTTACGCAAATACAGGACGCTATTTAAAATCAGCCAGAAGAGTACCAGGTACGGCGTAACGAAAAAATAGAGGTACTTATGGAGCCACGGGAAATAAAATTGTTTTTTTTCGACGCTCGGGACGTTCGGGAACACGTGGTGCACTTGCACATGGCGGTTGTACCACCACTCGCTACTCTGCGCGCACCAGAAGTCCGAAAAAAAGTAGCACATCAACCGGTTAACCTTTTTGGATTCGGAAAAAGCCAGATGGCTTGATTCGTGCGTGCCGGTGATGCCGATTCCGTAGTAGGCGTAGGAAAGCAAAATCAGGCCAAAAATTTTAAAAAACACCCCGGGCTGGATAAAAATTAAAAAGGCGCCAATCCATATTAGCGCACGCACAAAAAACATCCCCCATTCTTTGCCGTGCCGCTGCAGCCAATTTTGTGTTTTAATTAAATTTTGCACTTCTTTGGAAAGCGCGACAAAATTTTGGTGGGAAAAGAGATCTTCCATATGAATATTAATCGCCAAAATCGTACCATATCCGGGGTGTTTTTGCAAAATTTTTATTTTTCTTGACGCGACAGAGGTGCCACGCCACGTTTGGGTGATTCCTCTCAAAGTCTTAGTAACAAACAATCAGCCACTAGGGCTGATTGTTTTTGCAGGGGCGGCAGGAATCGAACCCACGCAGCTGGTTTTGGAGACCAGCGTACTACCATTATACGACGCCCCCATTTGGAATTATTTAACTTCTTGTCCCGACTCAGCCAATTCGTGCACTATCCGCTCCTTGGTGAAGATCAACGCCACCAACAGGGCGAGCAGGGCCAGGAATTGCACCATGGGCAACTGGATTCCCAGAAGTGAAAAAATGGTTTGGATCACGAGCGGCAGGGTAATGGCGAACAAAGCTACGTTGACCAGTTCTTTATAACGCCAATCGCGCTTGGCCAGGCGAGACAAAGCCAAAGCGCCGAGGGCGGCCAAAAGAACCACCACAAGCTCGCCGATTAACATAGCTGCGT